>JAYWMQ010000059.1 GCA_035873375.1 Nitrospirota bacterium
GGTGTTTTACCTTGTTGCAATGGATATCGGAACAGACAAGGCAGCACTGATATGGTATACCGCACTACAAAAGCTTTGGAGCACAGCGGTCTTTAACGATGCTGTTAAGATAACGGTAGAGGCTGCACGACTTCTTATTAAGGACGGGAAAGTACCGAAGGGTGCAACACAGACGGTACGGGCGGCGTTCAAGGCGGTAGGTCTCCCACTTTAGGAGAAGATGAGATAAAATTGTAAGTGACAGGGTATGCAATTTGAGGTACAACAATGCGCATAGATTTTGAGTGTTCCGGGGGATATGCCGGTCTACAGTTAGAGTATCATGTTGATACCGATGAACTCCCGCAGGAGCTTGCAGAAAAACTTTTGAGACTTGTGGAAAGAGCCTCTGTTTTTGATCTGCAACCGGAAGAAGTGGCTCCTGAATTACCAGATCTCCCTGACGTTCTTTCCTATAGTCTCACGCTTTACGAAGGTGACAGGAAGATATCTTTATCTCTTAATGATACTACGGCACCAGATGCTTTACGTCCTTTGCTCTCGTTTTTACATGAGCTTGCACTAAATCAGCGTCGGAAGAAATAACATGAAAGAGTAACAGGGTCTAACTAAGAACAGGCGCTCATTCAAGGGGTCACCAGGCCACATTGGTATGGAGGACACTTCGAAGTAACCCTTATCAGATTATGCATCTAAAATTCTTTCTCGAATTTTTCAGTGAATGAAAAAACAGAAAGATATCTCTAAAAAGATTCTTGAATATCTTCAAAGGAACCCAGATGCCGGGGATACACTTGAGGGAATTTCCAGGTGGTGGGTTCAGTCTGAATATGTAGAGCAATCAGTTGATAAGGTGGCTGCCGTACTGGAGAGATTAACCAGAAACGGGTTAGTCAAAAAGCAGGAGGTTAAAGGCAGCAGCCCCTTTTATAAATTTCACAAGCTTAGCAAAAAAGCCTGACTATTTATTTTCAGAAAGTATGCGAAAACAGGGTTTCATAGTTGTGTAAGGCAGGTAAAATCCTGGTTGGCGGATGCACGGTTTTCAAAAGTGGAAACCAACAAACAGTTAAGGTATTCTCAAGAACTTTGGAAGAGTGTGGGCCACGTGCAGAGGAAAGGGGCATGACATGAAACTTCTGCCATTGAATAAACTTGGTGCCAGAGAAACATCACCCGGTGTTATCGACTTCGGGATGTTTTTACCTTGGGTATCTGCAAACGACGGAAACCGGCTCTGGGTCAAAGTGATCCACGAAAAGGATCAGTTCCTGCAGGATATACAACCATCCGTGTTTGAACTCAACCATTCAATCGATCCTGACTACGGCGATTATTGGTCGGTGCAGATAGATATTAATCCTGTCTCCAGGCCCCATCCTGAATCAGCATGGGGGACGCCGGGCAGGTACGTCTACCGGTATTGTTTGCAAAGTCCAAACGTCCCGGAAATAATTGATTGGATCATCGACCCCTTTGCACGGGAATTTGGTGTCGGTAAATTATCAGCCTTTACCCTTGGATATGAGGCATATAAATGGAGTGATCATGAGAATACCTGGAGAACTCCGGCGCTGGACGACATTGTTTTATACGAGTTGATGATTAATGAATTCGGCAATGATATCAGCGGGACAATCTCCCGGCTGAATTATCTCGAAGACCTGGGGATTAACTGCATCGAGGTGATGCCGGTCTCCAATGTTGCCAATACTGTAGACTGGGGGTTTTTACCCATCGGCTACTTTGGTGTGGATGAACGCTTCGGCAAAAGAAAAGACCTGCAGGGATTGATAGATGCGGCCCACCAAAGAGGAATTGCAGTGATCCTGGATTCCGTATATGGTCACACAAGCGGGAGTTTCCCGTACTCTTACGTTTATAAAAAACTGGCATATCATGAGAACCCTTTTATGGGCCCCTTTGCCAGGGATTATTTCGGTGAGAGCACGGACTTTCGCCGTGCCTTCACGCGTGACTTCTTCTTTACGGTCAATCACCACTGGCTGGACTGCTATCACGTCGACGGTTTTCGCTACGACTGTGTGCCGAATTACTGGGACGGCCCTCTGGGGCTGGGCTATGCCGCTCTGGTCTATGAGACATATCAGCTGGTGAAGGCAAAGCAGGGGGTTAGCGGTTCCCGGCAAAGGTTTTTTAATAATGGGAATATTAATCTCATCCAGTGTGCCGAACAATTAGAGGGACCGAGGGAGATACTGGAGAAAACCTATAGTAACTGTACCTGGCAGAACGAAACGTTGGGTGCAGCCAAAGGGATAGCCCTTGGAAATCAGAACGAACTGGTTAATCTCGGCCTTCGGCTCGGTCTCTTTGGTTATCCGGAAGAGGTTACCGGCAATAACGATACCATTAAAAAGACGGCGCTTCAGTATATCGAAAATCATGATCATTCCCGTTTTGTATGCAACTTCCGCACTATTTTTCGCGGTAATGAGCTGTTGGGAGAGGGAGACCGCACACTCTGGTATAAAGTTCAGCCCTACCTGATAGGCATCCTTGCAGCCAGGGGTATCCCCATGCTCTGGCAGGGTCAGGAGTTTGGCGAAAATTACTACATCCCTGAACAGGGTCTGGGACGGGTGCTGATCTTCCGGCCGGTACGCTGGGACTATTTTTATGATTCAATCGGCAGGAATACGATCACCCTTGTGCGGAAACTGATCAGATTGCGTCTGAAATATCCCCAGTTTCGTTATGGCGAGCATTTCTTTTACAACCATTATGACCGCTATCTCTCCAGAGACGTCATGCTCTTCTCAAGAAAATACGGTAATAACTTCAGCCTGATTGCACTTAACTTTGGCGACCGGGAGCAGAGAGTACCGTTTGAGTTTCCATTCAACGGCAATTATCGGGAAGAACTCCATGGATATGATAACCTGAAGGATATCTCCAGCGGCGGAGATTCGTGGCTGACAGTTCCAGGAAACTATGGACGTATCTGGACTTTAGAGACCGGATGAGGATAAGATTTAATTTTTCAGCCGCAGATTTACGCAGATAGATACACTAAGAAGTTATATTCAAGCCTTTGGGAAACGCTGTAATGGTTGTATCCAAGGAAGCAAGGCGGACACCGAAAGAAATCAGATTTGGTGGAGCTGAGCGGGATCGAACCGCCGACCTCTTGAATGCCATTCAAGCGCTCTCCCAACTGAGCTACAGCCCCACTTTGGATTATATAAATTAAAGGTTTTACCTGATAATTGTCAAGGAACCCTTACTGTTCTGTCCCCGTCTTCCTTTCCCGCCTTCTCTCTGTCACTATTTTTGCAGACCTTGTCACCCATTCAGTCAATAATGTATTATTGATAATTATGATTAAACCATTTGAGACTACAGGAATAGGAAGCCTTCCCTTTACTGACCCGGATGAGGCGGTCAGGCTTGTGCTTGCGCACTGTGACATTCCCTTCTGGCCCCAGTTACCTCACCGCACCTTCAAGGAGTTCATGGTTCCCCAGTATACAGAGGGTTTGCCGGGTGTAGTAGTGGATACGGACAGGGAGAGGGTACTGGTTGAGCAGGCAGGGCAGGACGACTTGAACCGTTTTTATGAACTTTACTCAGCCGGTGAGGACTTTCCCATCTCAAAGGAATACTCCAGGGGGTTTTATGCCTTTCTGGATAAGATAAAAGGCAGGCAGTTTCGGGTCTTAAAGGGACAGATTACAGGCCCCCTGACATTTACCCTCGGGCTGAAGGATGTGGAGGGGCGGTACATATATTTTAATGAGGAGTTAAGGGAGGTGGCCTCACTTCTCCTTCAGCGAAAGGCCCAGTGGCAAGTGAAGGTGCTTTCGGCATTTGCTGAAAAGGTGATTATATTTATTGACGAGCCCATCCTTTCTGCAATAGGCAGCAGCAGTTATTTAGGTGTTGAGTCCGCAGAGGCTGAAAGACTCCTGCGCGATACAGTTGAGGCTATACATTCTGTTGACGGCCTTGCAGGAATACATTGCTGCGGCAAGGCTGACTGGGGAATGCTGATCCGTACGGGTGTGGATATACTGAACTTTGATGCCTACGATTATTTTGAGACCCTCCAGATATACACTGATGACCTGGAAGGGTTCTTCAGAAAGGGCGGATATCTCGCATGGGGGATTGTTCCTACCACAGGTGCCATACAGAATGAGAAGCTTGAAGTCCTGAAGGAAAGACTTCTCGGCAGGCTCAACGACCTCTCGTCCAGGATCCCCGAAGACCTGATTGTAAATCACTCCATACTTACACCCTCCTGCGGCGCCGGCAGCAGGACAGAGGAAGAGGCCGGAAAGGTCTTTTCCTTCCTGAAATCACTCGGCGAGACCATGAAGCAATGAGTGGAGTCTTTATCACCTTTGAAGGCATTGAGGGTTCAGGGAAGTCCACGGTTTCAGAGCTGGCCTCAAAATATCTTGCCTCAAATGGGTTCAAAGTTATTCACACCTACGAGCCCGGCGATACTGCTGCAGGGAAAGAGATACGCAGTATCCTCCTTGACCCCGCACACAAGGGCATGCACCCTGTTACAGAGCTGCTCCTCTATTTTGCCGACAGGGCCGAGCATGTACACCACCTGATAGCCCCGGCACTGAAGAGGGGAGATGTTGTCCTTTGCGACCGTTTTACTGACTCCACCATGGCATATCAGGGATTTGGCCGGGGACTTGACCTTAAGATGCTGAGAGATATTGATGCAGTTGCAAGGGATGGCGTATGGCCTGAGCTGACAATACTGCTTGACCTTGACGTAAGGGCAGGACTTCAGAGAAACAGCCATGCCGGAAAAAAGGACCGGATTGAGATGGAGGAGATCGCGTTTCACGAACGGGTCAGAGAGGGGTTTTTAAGCATTGCCCGCAAGGAGCCCGAAAGGGTGAAGGTGGTGGATGCCTCAAGGCCGATAGATGCTGTATTTGCAGAAGTCAGGGCATTGATGGATCAGATGTTGCCTGATGAATCAGATTAAAGCCACGCACAAAGGACACAATGGATAAACACACCCTTCGAGTCCTTGAATTCAATAAGATACTCGAGATGGCAGGTGCCTTTGCCGTTTCCTCACCCGGAAAAACCCTTGTCCTCAACATAAAACCAATTGGCGACATCAAGGGTATCAGGGACCGGATCAACCTCATCTCTGAGGGCAGACACCTCATGGCCGAGGGAAAACACCTCGGTATAGAGCATTTTGAAGAGCTGACGCCCCTGTTTCAGAAGCTAAGACCCGCAGATTCCGTGCTTACCCCATATGAGCTGACGGATTTCCTGCCCCTCTTCTCATCTGCCATCAATATAAAGGGTTTTTTGAGGGCCGAACCCTCCCTCCCGATGCTCAGTGAAATCGCCTCACACCTCAGGACCCACAGCTACCTCAAGCGAAAGATAGAGTCCTCTATTGACAGTGAGGGCAGGATAGCAGATGGGGCATCTCCTGAGCTCTCTGCCATAAGAGAGGGCCTCGGGCATCTTGACAAGAGGATCAAGACAGCCCTTGAGGGCCTGCTCCGGAGGAGCGACCTCAAGCCCCACATACAGGAATTCTACATAACCGGGAGAAACAACAGATTGGTCATTCCTGTAAAGAGGGATTCAAGGGGGCACGTAAAGGGGGTAGTCCATGACATCTCAAACTCAGGTGAGACACTTTTTATTGAGCCCTATGAGACCCAGGCCCTCGGTAATGAACTCGAATCCCTGCGGGCAGAGGAGAAGGTCGAGGAATTCAGGGTACTGAAAAGGCTTTCAGCCGTGCTCAGGGAAGCGCTTGCAGAGATAGTCGAGGACTATAATACAGTACTGAGGATCGACTGTATTTCAGCCCTTGCCGCCTTCTCAGAGATGCTGGGGATGACACCGCCCGAGATTAACGGACGCGGATACATAAGGGTTATGAAGGGGCGGCACCCCCTGCTGTGGCAGGCATTGAGGAGGATTGGTCAGGAAGAGAGACTCCAGCCCCTTGACTTTGAACTTGGCAGTGACTACTCCTGCATGGTAATAACAGGCTCAAATACAGGGGGGAAAACAGTGGCCCTAAAGACTGTAGGAGTCCTGCAGATAATGGCCCTCTGCGGGATGCACCTGCCTGTTGAATCAGGTACAACCCTTCCGATGCTCAGCAAGGTGCTTGCTGATATTGGCGATGAGCAGTCCATTGAGCAGAACCTCTCCACCTTTTCCGCACACATGGGCCGCATATCCGAAATCCTGGCCCGCAGTGACAGGGAGACCCTCGTGATAATAGATGAGCTTGGCACAGGGACTGACCCAGAGGAAGGGGGGCCTCTGTCATGCGCCATACTCCGGGAGCTCAGGAGGCGCGGTGCCCTTACTGCCGTATCAACGCATCTTGGACTCTTAAAAGCCTTTGCCCATACAGAGCCGGGAATGATAAACGCAGCAATGCAGATGAAGGAAGAGATTTCAGACGGCCTCCCAGCTTACAGGCCCACCTACAGACTTCTTATTGGAGAGATGGGACAGTCCCACGCCTTTGAGATAGCCGGACGGCTCGGCTTGCCGGCGGCGCTGATAAGAGAGGCCCGCGGGCTTATGAAGGAATCGGGAGCAAGGGTCGAGACCCTGCTTGCAGAGCTGATGCGAAAGAGAGAGGAGCTTGACCGGATGCTTGCAGAGACTGCGCGCCTGAGGCAGGAGCTGACAGGGCTTCGTGTATCACTGAGAGAAGAGATCAAGAGGATACGGGTTGAGAGGAAAGAGATTTTGTCAGGAACTCTGAGAGAGGCAGAGGGGATACTGCTGAAGGCAAAGAGGGAGGCCCGTAACGTTATAAAGCAACTGAGACAGACTGAACTCATGAAGGCAAGGGAGGTTTTAAAAGGCCTTGACCAAAGCCTTGCCGAAGTCAGGCAGAAGCAGGAGAGGTATGCAGCAGAGGAGACTCCGGGACTCCGGGAGGTCAGAGAGGGCCAGACTGTCTGTATCAGGAGGCTCGGTGTCAATGGTGTTGTCCGCTCGGTAAACCGGAGGACGGGACGATGCAGGGTTGTGGTCAGGGGCCGCGAGATAGAGGTCCCTGCCGGAGAGCTTGCAGAACCAATGACAGAACCTGCTGATGAGGCAGCCTCCACAGTCGGAACAATCAGGAGCATGTCCGGTCCTGATGATATCACTGAGGGGATTTCAGGGAAACTGAACTTGATAGGCCAGAGGGTTGACCCTGCCCTTTCCGTGCTTGAGCGATACCTTAATGACGCATCAATTGCAGAACTCAGGAGCGTGAAGATAGTTCACGGCATAGGCACAGGCAGGCTATCCACCGCTATCCGGCAATATCTGAAAGGGCATCCCCTTGTGAGGGATTTCAGGAAAGGGGATGAAGATGAAGGTGGTGAGGCAGTAACAGTGGTTTATCTCTGATCCTTTATCGCCCTGTTGGCAATATCCTTTCTGTAGTGCATCCCCTCAAAATGTATCTTGCCGATCGCCTCATATGCCCTGTCCCTTGCCTCCTTTATATCCTTTCCAAGGGCTGTGACACCAAGTACGCGGCCGCCTGTCGTCACGATATCCTGGCCGTCATACGCTGTGCCCGCATGGAAGACTACCGTGTCCTCCATCTGCTTGACGTCATCAAGCCCTGTTATCAGCTTGCCGGTCTCGTATTTACCGGGATAACCCCCGGATGCTGCGACCACACACACGGATGCCTCGGGTCTCCATTCAAGGGAGATGTCAGAGAGTTTTTCGTCAGTAATGGCCAGGGATATCTCCAGGAGGTCTGAGTCAAGTCTTGTCAGGATCGGCTGGGTCTCCGGGTCTCCAAACCGACAGTTGAACTCAAGCACGTAGGGTTCACCGTCTCTTAACATTATGCCTGCATAGAGAACACCCTTGTACTTTATCCCTTCCTTCTTCAAACCCCGTATGGCAGGCTTCATAACCCTGTCCATAATCTTCTTTTCAATCTCGGGTGTTATCACCGGTGCAGGACTGTAAGCACCCATCCCGCCGGTATTCGGCCCTTCGTCATTGTCGTAAACCCGTTTGTGGTCCTGGGAACTTGCCATCGGCAGTATGGTCTTCCCGTCGGTAAAGACAAGGTATGATGCCTCTTCACCCTCAAGACACTCCTCAACAACCACCCGGTCACCTGCAGGACCAAAGGCCTTTTCCTTCATTATAAGTCTCAGGGCGCTTATTGCCTCACTCACGGTTTTGGCCACGAAAACGCCCTTTCCTGCGGCCAGACCATCTGCCTTTATGACTATCGGAGCCCCTTTCATCCTCACATGCTCCTCAGCGTGGATATAGGAGGTGAAGGTCTTGTATTCGGCACTGGGGATCTTGTATTTCCTCATGAACTCCTTAGCAAAGACCTTGCTTGCCTCAAGTCTGGCAGCGTCCTTTACCGGACCAAGACACCTCCTGCCTTCGCGCTCAAATTTATCAACAATCCCTTTTGTCAGCGGGTCTTCAGGGCCTGCTATGGTCAGGTCTATCCAGTCATACTTGACAAAGTCAATGAGCGACTCGTGATCAGAGATATCTATATCAATACATTCGGCAATCTCTGAAATACCTGCATTGCCGGGGCTACAGTAAATTTTGTCAACACGGGGGCTCCGTGCGAGTTTCCACACAATGGCATGTTCTCTGCCGCCGCCTCCTAAAACAAGAACCTTCATGAAAAAACCTCCTCGGGAATCATTTATCCGTCATTTTGTGTCCGGAAGGACAAAACGCTGTCAGAAAAAAACTGAAAAGGCCGGATGTGCAATGGTGAATTAACAAGTTCCAGTCTGTTCGGCATTCCGGTATCTTCGTGATTTGTTTATTCCATACCTTGCTGAACAAACTGCTCTTGTCTCAACTAAAAATCGCTGGTATCCGCCCAGCTTTCCTGTATTACGTCAGAGAGGTATTTTGCAATCAGGGAATCATAATGAGAAGTGTGGCTGAAGACCTTCTGGGCAAGCCTTACCCTGGTCTTGTAACTTATCTCTCCGCCAAGTCTTATCATCTCCTCACGGATAATATCATAGTCATCAGGATCAACAACAACTGCAACGCTTTCAAAGTTCTTGGCTGCAGCCCGGAGCATGGTTGGTCCGCCGATATCAATGTTCTCTATGGCCTCCTGAAATGTCACATCCGGCTTTGAGATGGTCTTCTCAAATGGGTAAAGGTTTACAACGACCATATCAATGGGCTCTATACCCTGGGCCTTTAACTCATCAATATGCTTCTGATTATCCCTTTTCGCAAGCAGCCCGGCGTGTATTCTCGGATGAAGGGTTTTGACCCGTCCATCAAGCATCTCCGGAAATCCGGTGTAGTCAGAGACCTCAACAACCGGCACCCCGATCTCTCTGAGCTTCATAGCGGTTCCTCCGGTTGACAGAATCTCTACATTGAGATCATTCAATGTCTTTACAAATTCCTCTATCCCTGTCTTGTCAGAGACGCTTACTATTGTCCTCCTAACCCTTGGCATTTTATCCTCCGTTTTTACGAGTTATGGGTTACAGGTTTAACTGACAACAAAAAGCACGGTATGATTTTAGCATCTTGCCTTTGCAGAGGTAAAGGCCCTGCCTTAATTAAACGCACCCCTGAGTGCCCGCACAACCTCCATCATATCATCAGGCAACGGAACCCGGAACTCAAGCCATTTACCGGTAACAGGGTGACTGAACCCGAGGCGTTCAGCATGAAGCATCTGCCGCGGTATCTTCAGCACCATATTATTAAGCCTCAGGGATGTTTTTTTCCCGTAATCCCTGTCCCCAAGCACCGGATGCCCGAGGGCTGAGAAGTGCACCCTTATCTGATGAGTCCTGCCTGTGGCAAGTTTTGCCTCTATCATTGTTGCCATGCTGTAGCGTTCCAGAACCCTCCAGGATGTCAGGGCAGGCTTGCCCCTCCTGACCCTTGTGGACATCTTTTTTCTGTGCAGGGGTGAGCGGCCGATTTTTAGTTCAATTTCCCCCCTGGCTTCTTTCATGGAACCATAAACAAGGGCAATATAACTCCTCTCAATAGTCCTCTCCTTGAATTGACTTACAAGGCCGAAATATGCCTCATCAGAGAGGGCCACCACTACAAGACCGGATGTGTCCTTGTCAATGCGGTGCACAACGCCGGGCCTCACCGGAGCGCCAACTGTTGCAAGGCGGTCAGCGTGCCAGGCAATGGCATTCATCAGCGTCCCCCCCGAATGCCCGGCCGCAGGATACATCACCATGCCCGGCGGCTTGTTCACAACGATTATGTCTTCATCCCTGTATATCACCTCAAGCGGCAATGCTTCCGCAACAAGTGTGACCGGCTCCCTTTCAGGGAAGATTACCTGAATCCTGTCTTCCATCCTTACCCTGCAACTCGGTTTGACAGCCATACCGTTTACTGTCACGGCACCGCTGCTGATGAGTTCCTGTACAGAGGAACGGCTCAGAGACGTTTTTGAAGAGAGATATACATCAATCCTCTGTCCGTCGTCATCCACTGAAACAGTGAAAGTCTGTTCCGTCATCCGTCCGCCTCCCTGAGGATAAGGGAGAGCAGGAGTCTTGCGCCTGCCTTGTCGAGCGGCTGGTTGCCGGAACCGCACTGAGGGTCCTGCACACAGGATGGACACCCGCTCTCACAGGGGCACTCGTCTATAAACTTCATGGAGAGCGTTAACCACGTCTGTGCCACGTCAAAGGCATGCCTTGTAAGCCCGACGCCTCCCTCATATCCGTCATAAATAAAGATTCCCGGCCCCCTGAACTGCGGATAACTGATATAACTTAATCCCCCGATATCCATCTTTTCACAGAGTGCAATCAGGGGCATACACGCTATTGCGGCATGTTCCAGGGCATGGATGCTTCCACCAAGGTCAAAGCCCTCACCCTCCACAGCCTCTTTTATGTTATCCGGAATCCTGAACCATACACCTTCTGTATCAAATATATACTCCGGCATCTCAATACTGTGCCTGGAGAGCCTGGCCCTGTCGTAAAGCCTCCTCTTTTCATACCCCACTACCCTCTGGCTTATCCTGAGTCCACCAAGGTGAATCGTCAGATTGCTGAGGTCTTTCTTTTGCTTTTCGGCCAATATTTCGGTCTCCTCGGCACTCAGGGCTTGCGTATAATAAGGCACATCAACCTCCCTGACAAATACTTTTCTCTCCTCCATGCTGAGCTGCCCTACCTGATACTGCCTTCCCCTGTGCAGATATATTGCCCCAGGAAAGGCATCCCTGAAGACTCTCAAACCATTCAACTCACCTATCACATTACCGTCCTTATCAATAATCCGGAAGGACTCCCCTATGCCCCTGATGCTCACCCCTCTGTGGGGCATCCATATGCCTGAATACCATACATCACCTTTTTTGCTCAACCTGAGGGCCTTTTCCCTTACAAGTTCATCTATCAGCGGCCTCAACCTGACCATGTCGTACACACTGTCATCCTCTCTCAGGTAGACCTCGGCAGCAGCGCAGGGAAGGTGCTTTTTAAGAATTACCGGGCTTTCAGGATCGATTATGGCTGCCTCGTGACTTTTTCCAAAAAAGGTTTCCGGATGTCTTATTAAATACTGGTCCAGTGCGTCCTGGATTGCAATCATTATTATAAGGGACTCCTCGCCGTGCCTCCCCACCCTGCCAGCCCTCTGATAGGTGCTTGAGATCGATCCCGGATACCCTGCAAGCATACAGCAATCAAGCCCGCCTATATCAACACCAAGCTCAAGGGCGCTTGTGGATACCACTCCTGAGAGTTCTCCTTCAAAGAGCCTCCGCTCAATCTCCCGCCTCTCCTTTGGGAGGAATCCCGCCCTGTAGGGGCTGATCTTGTCAGTCAGCTCCGGCGCCCTCTTTACAGCCCAGGCATAGATCAGCTCTGTAATCTTCCTCGCCTTGGTAAAGACTATGGTCTTGAGCCCGGCCCTGAGGGACTCCACAAACAGCCTCATTGCAACCGTATATGCGCTCTCCAGGGGATTTATAAAGAGGAAATGCCTGCCTCCCTGGGGTGCACCGCTCTTTGTAACCGCTTTAAATGGCAGTCCCACCAGGCTTTCTGCAAGGTCTGCCGGGTTTGCAATGGTTGCTGAACTTGCGATAAACTGCGGGTTCGATCCCCACCTTCGGCATATGCGTCTGAGTCTCCGCAATACCTGGGCAACATTTGAGCCAAAAACACCCCTGTATGCGTGGATCTCGTCGATGACAACATAGCGGAGGTTCCTGAAAAACTCCTCCCACTTCGGATGATAGGCATTGATTGCAAAGTGAAGCATATCAGGGTTTGTAAATATCACGTTCGGAAGCCTTTCCCTTATCTTCTTTCTCCTGTACGCAGTTGTATCGCCGTCATATACCTCGGCAGGGGCGATGGGACGTTTTGAACCACTGCTCTCACCTATGCCGAGGGGCTGCAGCAGCCCGTTCAGATTGTTCACCTGATCCTGCTCAAGCCCCTTCAGTGGAAAGAGATAAAGCGCCCGTGCCTGTGGGTCCCTGAGGATGTTTTCGACAACAGGTATGTTGTAAATAAGGCTCTTGCCGCTCGCAGTGGGGGTCATCACCACAACGTTCTCACCCCGTCTGACGAGTTCTATACCCTCGACCTGATGGGACCAGAAACGGCTGATCCCCCTTGAAAGCAGCAGCCCCCGGAGCCTCCCGTCGAGCTCAAGGTCACGGTATCGTGGTTCTTCAGGCGGAATATATCTGTGAGTGGTTATCTGCAGGCCCAGGGCCCTGTCCTCTTTAAGCTTGTGTACGAATTCTTCGAGCATTAAGAATTATATTGATTTAGAGGTAAAAAATGCGATTTTAAAGCCAGAGGACCGATTCAGATTAAAAATTCAGCGGGCTTTTTTTTGTTTCCTGGTTGACAGGCTCTTTGCAGAAGCTTTAATTTGTCACCCTGAATTTATTTCAGGGTCTCGTATTGCAAAAATCCGGATAAACCCGTATTCTTAAGGAATGGTTGCCTGAATATAACCTTTTAAGTTAATATTCGAATATGAAACATATATTTACAGCCATAATTCAGAAAGAAGATGAGATGTTTGTGGCACTATGTCCTGAACTTGACATAGCAAGTCAGGGGGACACCATCGAAGAGGCAAAGAAGAATTTAGAAGAGGCAGTAACTCTGTTTTTTGAACATGCCTCTCCTGAGGAAATCAAGGAAAGGTTAAAAGAGGATATTTACATATCACCTTTTGAGGTAGCAGTTGCCTAAGTTGAAGGTTCTGTCGGGGAGGCAAGTCTGCAGGTACTTCAACAACATGGTTTTCAGGAGATAAGAAAAAGAGAAAGTCATATAGTAATGCAAAGACAAATTAAGGAAAGCACTGTAACTGTTCCAGTTCCAGACCATAAGGAGATAAAAAGAGGAACACTGATGTCCATCATCAGACAATCACAAATACCTAAAGAAGAATTTGAAGCAGATTAATTTCTAATCGGGTATCCGGAGGGATTTCTCCCACAGTACCCTGCATGCGGGTCCGCACAGGGCGCTTTACAGAAACTACCGGGGCCAGACGTATCGGGAGTAAGGTTGCAGAGCCATTTCAGATTGAAAAATCCAGCGGGCTTTTTGGTTCCTTTAAAGTCCTAAGCATGAAATTTTTCCCACATAGCAGAGTTGAAATGCTGTAAAAAATAATATTTTATGGTATATTAATGTTGAATAACGTGGGAGGGTTCGAGTACACAATGAGAGTCAAAGAGGGAAGTTTTACAATCATACTCGTAGGACACTGGAATAAATATATCTTGACTCCTGACTGGCTAGGTAAAAATATATTTAAAGATGATCAAATAGGCGTTGACGTTGCTTTCAATTTAGCCCTACCCAATAGGTATACTTCTCAGAAAAGCAATGTTATGCTTGTACCAAGCTCGAATAACGTAACACTTGTGCCCCTCAAGCCTGAGGATCGATGCTTAGAAAATGCAGAAACATTTGCACACGAACTTGTTTCATTATTACCTGCTACTCCAGTTCAAGCTTATGGATTTAATTTCGGGTATACAGAAAAAATCAATGATGACTTAATGAAGATGTTTGATTTTAATGATGACGACTGGTTTAAAGAACAAGAAATAGCAACGACACATAAGTCGATTCATAGGAGAATTATTGTTGAAGATACAGCTGTAAATCTTAGAATATCCCATGACAATGAAAATATTTCATTTGATTTTAATTATCATTATGATGTAAAGAGCACAGAGGATATCAAAAAAAATATTAAGAGTGCTGCACTAAAAAACAAGGGAATCTCTGAAAAAGTATTAAAAACTGTTTATAAACTTGATTTTGATAGAGTAAAAGATGGTTAAAATGACAGAAACAGAGCGTATTACCGAAGAAGCGAGAACGGATTCTGGAATTATTGCGTATTTAATAAAGCAAGGAGATTGGAAGCCAGGCAAAATTTATACTTCCTATCCTGGTAGCGAAAGTCAATATGATACTATTGAAGTCCAATACAAAGGCCCTACAAAGATTATTTCTGCAATAAATGCACCTGTGCGATTTCACGTTAAATTAGACGAGATTTCAGAACAATCATGTATTATACCTCACCATACCTCTACAGCTTCAATATCATATTCATCAAAAGATGAATATGATATTGCTTTGATATGCGAACTATACGTAATTAAGAATGTATTGGATGTCAAGAGTTTCCTTCTTGAAAACTCTCATCTAATTTCTCCTCTTCGAGATATCTATAGAGAGATTAGAAGGATTTTTACTGACAAGGCAAACAACATCATCTTAGAGAAAATCATAGATCCTGTTGAAAACTATTCAGGGCTTCACATAAAAATAATCAATGATCTATCTTCGGATGAAGCTCTTTCACTATTGGATCGTTTTGACGAAGAATGGTGGCTGGATGTTGACTTTAAAATCAGAAGACTAATTACCATCATGGCATAGGATTGAATGAGTTTCGATTGGTCAGAATATGTGGAGCTCGCCGAGAAACTTATCGAGCAAGAAAAGGACGAAAAAATAGAATCTGCTTATTACCGTTCCTCCGTTAGTCGTTCATACTATGGAACATATTGTTTAGCTCGTGATTTATTGCTCAGTAAAGGGTTTAACATTCCACGAACTAATACTCATATGGCAGTACGAGAAGCATTTCAGCAAGGCAGTAACAGAGTGATTAAGCAGGTCGGTGAGGGTTTGGGTAGATTATGGAGTGAAAGAAAAAATGCTGATTATGATGCCCCTAACTCATTTGATAAGGTCAGAGCGGAGAAAGCCCTTAAATTGGCAAAAAAACTATTAAAACTTTACTCTGAGGCTAAAGTTCAAGAAGTAGCACCCTAATCCAATTATTTATTCTGATCTGTCACGTCGTCCCAGGTAACCGAGACCACCAATTTAATAAGGATACTTCAGAAAAAAGCGGGACTCAGCAGCTTTTGCTGATAGCTGCTAAGTCAGAATATCATTAATTCAAAAACGAAGACGAGGAGAGGTAGTTCTGGGCCTCCCACGACTCGACTGAGTATGTGGAGTGGAAAAAGGCAAAGCGGGTTGTGCTTCCGCTGCTCAAGCCTTCGCTGAAGACCATCTCCCTCAGGCTTCCGGAGTCGATGATTGAGGAATTGAAGCTCCTTGCCCACAAAAAGGATGTCCCTTACCAGTCGCTTCTAAAGATTTTTCTTTCGGAGAGAATACGAGAGGAGCTGAAGACACACTGATACGTTTTGTGCACAGGCACGAATATCGTTTTTAGTCCTTTTTACCACAAAACACAAAGTGCTGCAAACGTGCAAGTATTGATTTTGTATGACTTTTCTCCTTGAAAAATTTTTTTGATGTGCTATACTTCAATTATTAAACGGGGAGCCGGAAATGCGTATACTACAAGTTAGAAGTATAGATAATTAAATGGACCAGAGAATTCAAACAAGCGATGAACTAACTAAAGTCTTTGATGATGGATCAGTCTTTGATGCATCGGAAAATGATCTTAATAGATATTTAAAACACCTTTGCTCTGGACATGTCCCTAATGAAATGGTACGACATCGAGAAATGAACAGATGTCAGGTCATAAATACAATTAAAACATTCCGGTTTATTAACTCGGTAGAGAGGGCAAACAAAATATTTACGGTGATTATCATTATTCTTACCGTTATAACAGCCTTGCTTTCCTATTACTCTTTCGTCCAATCATCAAAATCACAAAATCAAATTGAAAGGATAATAACAATACAAGAAGATCGTGTTGTTCAGCAAAGAGAATATTTTGAAACCCTCTTTCAAGAACAAGAAAAGACATACAAGAAAACGATTGAAACTCAGAACATATTAATAAATGACTTAAAAAAGAATTATCTTCTAACAACTACGAAGGAGGAAATAAATAATGAGAAATCAGACTAATGAATTGACCATCTGTAATGCAATTAAAGATTATCAGCCTATCCGATTTCGCTATAAAGATGAACTTCATTATAGAGAATTCAACCCCCATGCCGTTTATTACTCACCGAAAGATTCTTCAAAAGTTCTGGCTTGGGGAAGACAGACTAAAGATGAATCCGAACCGCTTAAACAACCAGACTTTAGAAGGTTTGAAGTTAGCTTAATCGTCAATATGAGTGTCCTTGACCGGGAATTTAAACCTGATTACAATTTCACCATTACTGCTAAGGAGTTCAGGAACGGCATTATTTGCGCTATTAATAGATAGAAAGAAAGAATCTCTTTAAGGCCTTGTAATTTTCACATGAATTAAAAACAGCATGGTCAGGCCAGACCTCTGGGAAGACTTAAATATTGATATTCACAATATTTAGATATGAGAAAACTACCATCTATAATTCTTATTCTTGGAGCAGTTCTGTACGTTTCAACTGTTGACAGCAGAGAAAATACGCCAGCCAACCCGTCTGAGATTCCCTCATTAACGATTACAGTATTGGAAAATTCTGCCTACACCTTAAATAAAACTGTAATAAAACTTCATAATGGAAAATATATTGAGACTTCGGGGACAAACGACAATTCTCAACCACCTTATGATTTTATCGTAAAACTTATCACAGCAGCATTTGGTGACCTGAACAATAACGGAATTAGTGATGCTGCAGTTGTTTTAACCTGGGATGGCGGAGGGAGTGGAACATTTTATTATCTTGCAGCCGTCGTGAACCAGGATGGAAAACCATTGAATGTCAGCACCATTCATCTTGGTGACGGTATTGATATTAAATCAATAAAGATCTCTTCCGGCACAATCACGCTCGAGCTGCTGACACACAGCTCCCGGGACCCTATGTGCTGCCCTACAAAGAAGAGTCATTATGAATATAAGTTGGTGCAAATTGATAAAAAATATAAATTGATCCGCTGATTCAGCATCTTGTTGTTAGTGCCTTTCCGGGTTTGCCGTTAATTATTGCGCTAATCGCATTTAGCCTTTCCTTTCACAAACCATTTCCGTTATATTTCACATCATGACGTGTGCTCCACTTGTACCCATCGGCTCATGCCCCTGCCGGGTGTTACAGGAGCATTCGGAGAAGTCTGTGCTGACGAGAGAAACCCGGAGGGGTACAGCCGATCCCTCCGGTCAAGCCCTGGCCTTTCGACAAAGGTGATGAATGAACGGCTGCGAAAGATGACGCGCTTCGGTATCGTGCAGCGCTCCGTGTTCGGCGAGAAACCTCCCCTGCAGGTAGAGTACGTGCTAACGGACTTCGGCAGTCGCTTTATGGGAATTCTGAACGAAGTGCATCGGCTCCAGGAAGCTGTCGACAAAGGGACCATCTTCTGAAGAAAGGATTATCATTCAGAAACTATAAAAGTCAGGCTGCCTTCCTTGTGGTTATTTGGGAGCGTTATGTCGTGTCCATCCGTGTTGATTCTTGCCTGTATGGTCAGGCTGTGTTCAGCACCCCTATTCTTTGTCCTACAAGAAGGCTTAGAGAAGGGAAACGACCTGGCTCAAACAAAAGAATATTTAGCGACCCACCATACTTAAAATATCCCACCTCTTCACCCTTTTTAATGGGTACCGGATTATCGCTGCTGGTGATACGCTTATATTTATCGACAAAGACCACGGAAGCGATAGTATTTAACCCAACGGGAACCATGCCTACAAGTCCATAATTTGCCGTTTTTATAACCAAATAACCGCGGCGAAAATGTTCAAAAACGCTATAATCATATCCATACCCCACGTCACCCTTATTCAACAAATCGGGAAAATCCTTAATCCCAAAGTAGTCTCCGGCAACATCTTCGTTTGATTCTATCACGTGACCCGATACCGGAGCATGATACCGGTGGTATGTATTTGGCATTAAAATACAGGAAACCGCCGTACCCCCGATAAAATTTTTGGCGTATATTGAATTGTTCAAAAGTTCGGCTATATTTAACGACACGGTTTTAACCGGGATTTTTGTTGCGTCAGTTAAATCGTCAACAATCATATTAATAACACAGTCGGCCGGAGCGACAACCACGGTATCATCATTCGGAGAACTGATAGGTCTTGCTTCCGGTTTAATTTCGCGTATAAAAAAATCGTTGAATGTCGGAAAATCCTTAGCGGAAGTTTTAATAAATTGATTCATCTGTTCAGGTCCGAGTTCGTCTATCCATTTCTGAACAAGCGGATGTGATATTGGGTCGTCCATGTAATCGCCTCTCAGCCTGACGAATTCCGCCGTCATAGCTAACCCGGGCCCCTTCGTAACAAAAGCTAATCCATCCTGGTTTTTATAATAAAGCCAACTGAACTTTTGTATATACTCCAGTCCAGTTGCCACATCCGGCATCCAGTTATACCAATCAGTAAAAAAATCGCACAGATCGTTTATTCCCTTGTTTTTCCAGTCATATACCACGCTTGGGTCTTGTCCTTCCGGAATGGGTTGTACGTTTGCAATTGCTTTGTCGAAGCTTGTCTTAAAGCCGTTGTAATCGGTTTCATACCAGTCCTTGAGTTGAGCGACAAAATCGTCGATTGTTGTAATTTCTCCATTCATGTTTTTCTCCTTTTGCTTATAAATAATTTGCGGAATAACATGTATCTTGCAATATTATACTGCAAGCCGGACAATAAATATGAGATGCTCTTTTGAACCCCATATCTTTTTTAATTGACGAGTTTCTTCAATTCTGCTAATATTTAACTGCATTCTGAAACCTTCTGTTTTAAGATTTTGTTTGGTTCGCACCTATATCTTAACAGGAGGTTTCTTTTTCTTAATAGCTATTAAGTTTTCTTACGGATTCCGGAAACGGAAAGCAAAAGAAAGAGTACGCCGGAGATAAAAACCACTCCAAGCCCCACCTGCCAAGTGTTTGCAAAACCCGCGGCTGCAACACCGGGCAGAACGGAAGAGACAAAGAAGAATCCAAACATCCTACCGGAGAGGACCATCGGCTGAAGGACGATGATATATGCCATGGTCAGGAACGTGGTAGTCCCTGCAATGATCTCCGTGCGGATGGATGGCCGTTATCACTTAGTTGAAAGGTCTTCTCCAGTATGCCCGGGGCCTAATCCCCCTCAAACTCCGTCAATGTAAAGACACTGTATCCCTTGTTGACCAGCTTCTGGTGGCCGCCAATATCAGGAAGGTCTACTATGAAGGCCATCTCCGCAACTTTGGCCCCGAGTTTCTCGATAAGCGCGGCCGACGCCAGGGCGGTGCCCCCTGTTGCAAGGAGGTCGTCCACAAGAAGGACTCTCTCCCCGCGCTTCAAAGCATCCTTATGTATCTCTATAACGTCTGTGCCGTATTCAAGCGCATACTCATGCTCTATAGTCTCCGCAGGAAGTTTGCCCTTCTTTCTTATAGGAATAAATCCCTTTCCAAGGGTGTAGGAAAGGGCTCCTCCGATAATAAACCCCCTGGACTCTATGCCGACAATAGTGTCAAACTCCACATCACTTGTAATATATCTCTGCGTCATGCTGTCAATAACAAGCCTGAATCCGACAGGGTCCTTAATCAGCGTGGTAATGTCCCTGAACATGATTCCCTTCTTGGGATAATCGGGCACTGTCCTTATCTTTGATTTTATCGGCATTTGCTCCTCCTTTTTAGCTGCATTTGTGTTCTGAACACTCAATCTTTGGAATTGTATTCAGGATAAGTTTCTTTACATTCTCGGCATTCCGGTACATGATTGATACAATCATATCCCACGTAACAGGTTCCTCTCCCTCCTTCCAGCAATCATAATCAGTGGACATTGCAATGGACTGGTAACAGATGCCCACTTCTCTTGCAAGTATGACCTCAGGTACGGTTGACATGTTGATAACGTCAGCACCAAAACCCCTGAACATATGAGACTCGGCCTTTGTGGAAAACCTGGGGCCTTCAATCGTAATCACAGTGCCTTTTTTGTGATGCCTGAGCTTTAATTCTTTGGCGGTTTTAATGAGAAGCGACCGCAGCTCCCCGCAGAAGGGCTCTGCCATCGGTGTATGAACAACCTTTTTTTCATGAAAGGTAAGGGTTCTGTGTTTTGTAAAATCTATAAACTGGTCAATAAAGACAAAATCAGCGGGCTTTATCCTGGCCCTCAGTGAGCCGACCGCTGTAGTGGCAAGGATATGTGTGCAGCCCTCCTTCTTCAGGGCACTCAGATTGGCCCTGTAGTTAACCGCCGTTGGGTAGATGGAATGCTTCTTCCCGTGACGGGCAAGTATTACGACGTCAACCCCGTCTATCCTGCCGATTGTGAGTGGGGATGAGGGCTTTCCGTGAGGTGTCTTTACATTCTTTTCTTTGGCGCCCTTGATTATCTTTGGATCATCAAGTCCGGAGCCGCCGATAATACCGACTTTCACCTTTTTCATACGCTCTCCTTATTAAAGTTATTGTCCTCCAAAATCCCGTGTTGTAACTCTTTTTCATGCAATTCCACAGTAAACTCTGTACTCCCAGGTTGATTGAACAGGGCCATCATCCGGTATTTAATATAGTTTTGCCGGTTTTCTGAATAAAAAGGGGAGAAACACGATATCCGTTGTCAGTAATATATAAAGTTAAAGCCGGAATCGAACTCAGCCCTTATGTTCCGGGTAAAGATTAAGGATAGCCTCTTCATTGGCTGCGCAGATCCCCCTTTCTGTAATCAATCCTGTAACCAGTTCAGCAGGGGTGACGTCAAAAGCATAATTTGCGGCATTGCTGTTTTCAGGGGTCAGCAGCACTTTTTTGATTTCACCTTCACAGAGTCCCTCGATATACCTGACCTCATCAGGGTCTCTCTCCTCAATGGGTATTTCCTTCCTGCCGTCTCTTATCTCCCAGTCAAAGGTTGATGAGGGAAGTGCAACATAGAACGGGATATTGTTGTCTTTCGCGGCCAGGGCCTTGAGGTAGGTTCCTGTCTTGTTGGCAACATCTCCGGTGTAAGTCGTCCTGTCCGTACCTACAATCACCATATCCACAAGTCCGTGCTGCATCAGATGCCCCCCTGCATTATCAGGGATTACAGTGTGAGGGACACCATGCCGGCCAAGCTCCCAGGCAGTCAGACTCGCGCCTTGGTTCCTCGGTCTCGTCTCATCAACCCAGACGTGAATATTAATCCCCTTATCAAAGGCAGCATATATGGGTGATGTTGCTGAACCGTAATCAACAAATGCCAGCCATCCGGCATTGCAGTGCGTGAGGATATTAACAGGCTTGCCATTTTTTCCTGCAGCAATGCCCTCAATTATCCTTACCCCGTGCTCTCCAATCCTCCTGCAGAAGTCGGCATCCTCATCGGCAATTTCATTTGCGGTCTTCAGGGCAATGGCCACTTTACCAGCAGGAGAGGCACCACCCCTGATGGCTTTCAACTGTCTGTTTACCGCCCACGTGAGATTGACGGCTGTGGGCCTTGTTGATACAAGTTTTTCGGCCGCTGCATTCAGATAATCATCAAAGGAATCTGCCCTTTCAGCTTCCAGTGCGGCAAGATACATTCCATAACCTGCAGCTGCGCCAATTAATCCGGCGCCCCTCACATGCATATCCCTTATGGCAGCGGCTACGTCATCAACAGCTCTTAAATCCTCAATCACTAACTCATGAGGAAGCCTTCTCTGATCAATAATCCTGATTATTGATTCATCGTCTTCCTTTACCCAGATAGTGCGATAATGTCTTCCGTTTACATTCATTTGATTTCCTGAACAGAACTTTCCCGGAGATGATACGTATCTTTTTTAAATTGCCCGAACCTTAACACCGGCTTCAGTGATACAAGCCATAAAGGATAAGCGCGCTGTTACGTTACATTGCAATTTTACACAACATTATCCAACAAATTCAAGGGCGGTTCACATAAAATGCTGAACCAAGGTATCATTGGACAGTCTGAAAGAGGGATAAGGGCATATGAATGTACGGCAATTCCCGATTTACTCCATGTAAGGGGGACGCTCTATCTGGTATAATTTCAATAAAGTATAATCTTCAATAAAACGGAGGTCCGTCATGAAAAAATCCTTAGGCCCAAAAACCATCATTTATCCAACCCCGGTACTTGTCATAGGAACCTATGACAACAATGGCAAAGCCAATGCAATGACTGCATCCTGGGGAGGAATCTGCTGTTCTCAACCCCCCTGCATAGCCGTCTCTCTGAGAAAGGCGACCTACACGTATGATAATCTGATGGAGCACAAGGCGTTTACCGTAAACATCCCCTCTGAGGACTACCTAAGGGAAGCCGATTATTTCGGAACAGTATCAGGAAGAAATGAGGACAAGTTTTCCATTACCGGCCTTACCCCGGTGAAGAGTGACCTCGTTGATGCACCCTACATCCGGGAATTTCCCCTCATCCTGGAGTGCAGGGTGCTCCATACACTGGGAATAGGGCTCCATACCCAGTTTATCGGGGAGGTGATGGATCTCAAGGTTGAGGAATCCGTACTTGGAGCAAACGGGGTTCCTGATATTGAAAAAGTAAAACCCGTTGCGTTTACCCCTGAAAGCCGCACATATTATGGTCTTGGCAAATTCCTCGGAAAGGCCTTCTCGATTGGAAGAAAACTGCATGGGGATAAATAAAAGAAAATAAACCCGGTGACATGGAAAGAAAATATCGGAAAGACTGGATTCCGGCTTAAAAAGTGCCGGAATGACAGATAGAAAAGCGGATTTTTATTGACAATATACCCCATTAATTGGTATAAAGTATGGTTACAAAAATCTCAAGGAGGTGTAATATTATGAGGCTTGCTGTATTTGTGAGTGAGTACAGGGAACCGGAAATGCTGGAAAGACTGAAGGCCGAAAAATTAGGAATAGTCCTGGTACAGAATGGGGTGTACCATGCAGCGCTTAAAAAAGATGGCAATGTATCCCCGGTTCTCTCAAAAGACGTGGAGTATTATGCACTCTCTGAAGACCTTCAATCCAGGGGGTTCTCAGACTCTGATGTTGTTGATAGCAAGGTAAAGGTTATCAACTATGATGGTCTGGTTGACCTTATCTTCAATGATTACGAAAAAACAATCTGGCTATAAGGAGGAAATAATGGGCAAGATTACAATAGGCTGTTTCTCATCACTCGTTGGTTCCATGTCCCTCGACTTTGCAATCAAGTTCTCTGATGCTGCTGTCAAGAAAGGACATGAGGTTGACCTCTGGCTTTCAGGCAACGGCACAATGCTTGGGAAAAAAGGGCAGGGCAAGTTCAGGGATTACTCTTATCTGATGGATACGGTAATGGAATTGATCAATAGCGGCAAATTCAAGATTACAAACTGCGAGGCTTGCGCCAAGGCACGGGGTATCACCAGGGAAGATACCGTCGAAGGCTTTGGTGTGGCAAGCATGGACTGGTACCTTGCAAGTGCCTTCAGCACAGACAGAATCCTGCACATAGGAGGTGAATAAGATGGCTATTAAAAAGATTGCATTTATTGTGGAAAAACTTCCCTATAAGTCTGAAACCTCAAGACTGGCGCTTACACATGCAATTGCCAGCCAGACAGTGGAGATTCATCTTGAGGACGGTGACAATGTTGAGCCGGTACTGGCCTTTGTCGGTGACGGGGTACTGAACTGTCTCAAGAACCAGAAGGCACTTGAGGTATACGGGGTCTCAAGCCTTGAGGCGCATGTAAAGAACGCCCTTCTGCTCGATCTCAGGGTGCTGGTCTGCAAGGAAGACCTTGAGGGCTTTGGACTCACAGAGGACTCAATCGTGATGGACGCTGAAGAGATTGGTGGCGAGGTCACCACCCAGGTAGTCCCATATGAAGAGATCCAGCAGGACCTTGAATCAGCCGATCACCTGATGTTTTTCTGAAAAACATTCAGGCACGTACAAAGAACGTAAACGAACAAACCACTGAAGACACAGACAAGCAAGAGGCAACATTAAAACTTGACGACTGCTACTTCTCGGTGTCCTCAGTGGTTGGATTATTAAAAGACAATTCACATTAAGGAGGCTTTAAATGGCAGATTTAAAATCTATTGAACCAGCGGCAACTCTCGATGTGCTCGGCAGGGTTTGTCCATATCCCCTGGTGCTCACAAAAAAGAAGCTTGAAAAACTGAACAGTGGCGAAGTACTGAAGGTCATCAGCGATGCCCAGGCATCAGTAGAAGACTCGATACCGAAGTATTGTGAAAAGCACGGATGTGAAATGGAGACAGTAAAGCTCGAGGACAAGGGATACTGGGAGATATATATTCAGAAGAAGTAGCCCTTACTGCAAAAAAAACTTACCTTCATAAAAAAAGGGGCCTCTTTAATCCGAGGGCCCCTTTTTATTATTTGTTTTGGATTGTGAAATTACTTGTTACATCTCTGTAATGGTTATAGCTGCCGGAGGACAGACACCAAGACAGCTCTCACAATATACACACTCAGAACCGTTTACAGGATCTGACTTACTTTCTCCGTCCAATTCAAAAACACCCTGCGGGCAGATATTGATGCACTCCTCACAGGCCTCACACTTATCGTTATCAACGGCTACGATGTACAATTTACTTCACCTCCTTGCTCGATTAATGATCTTATATGCCACAAATCAATGGCTGCCTCAACTATAATAACAAAATCCGTATCTTCAATGGGTGTTGGAACCTGATTCTATCTGCGCTTCCCTGATCGATATAGCCACCTTGTAAAGAACCGTAAGCACGAGTAACCCGATCGCCCAGACTCCAATGGTGATTACAGTCTCGGGCAATGTCGGCCAGTACTCTGTTACCCTCTCAAAAGGATTGGGAACAAAACCGCCAACAATCAATCCAAGCCCCTTGTCAATCCACAGGGAGATGAATGCCGCTACGCAGGCAAACGCGAGAATAGATTCATTCTTGCGTGTATTAGGGTTAACCAGAAGAATGATAGCAACCACTGCAAGTATAGTGGATAGCCACATCATGGGAACTAACTTCCCGACGCCGTCCAGACCGGCATAGAGATACTGAAAGGAGGCCATATGCCCGGGAATCTTGCTGTAAAAGGCGGTAAATACTTCTAATCCCAGGAAGAA
Organism: Nitrospirota bacterium; assembly: GCA_035873375.1. Taxonomy (NCBI): domain Bacteria; kingdom Pseudomonadati; phylum Nitrospirota; species Nitrospirota bacterium. The sequence continues at coordinate 25,516 of JAYWMQ010000059.1, forward strand.
AGTGCTTGCTATTATGGCATAGGTGACAATCTTTCCCAGCGCCTGGATTGGCTCCTTCCCCGGATCAAATTTTGTGAGTTTTCTCACTATCAGGGCCAGGATGATAAGTAATGCAGGTCCGGCGGCAAAGGCTGATGCAAGAAAACGGGCTGCCATAATAGCTGAAAGCCAGAAGGGCCTTCCAGGGAGTCCGGCATAGAGAAAGGCTGTGACGGTATGGATACTGATGGCCCAGGGGATTGACAAGTATATCAGGGGCTTTAGCCACGTCGGTGGAGGGACCTCTTTACGATCAGCCTCCAGCGTATTCCAGCCGATTACGATATTGAGAAGAAGATAGCCGTTCAGCACGATAGCGTCCCAGAACATTATCGATTTGGGACTCGGATGGAGCACCAGGTTCATCACCCTCATCGGTTGTCCCATGTCTGCCATTATGAAGAGCATGCACATCACCACGGCAGCAACAGCAAGAAATTCCCCGAGGATAACTATCTTGCCGAATTTTTTAAAGTCATGCAGGTAATAGGGTATAACCAGCATCACCGCTGATGCCGCAACCCCTACAAGAAAAGTAAACTGACCTATATAAAGACCCCACGAAACATCCCTGCTCATACCCGTAATTCCCAGTCCATAAGCGAACTGGCGGAGGTAGAAGATAAATCCCACCCCTATAACGGCAAGTAAAAAGAATATCCATCCCCAGTATCGTCGACTTCCAGTTAATGCCTTCTCAAGCATCTTCATCACCTCCTATTATGTAAAACACACTGGGCCGTGTTCCGAGTTCAGCCTTACGACGCAAGGAATAGTGCTTGCTCAGTATTTTTCTTACCTCTGATTCGGGGTCTGACAGGTCACCGAAAATCAATCCCCCGTTGGATACCTCCACACACTTGGGCCCGAGACCTTTCGCCAACCTCTCCACACAGAAATTACACTTCTCCACAACTCCCTTGGTCCTTGTGGGGAATTTAGGATACAGACGCTTGATAAAGGGACGCGGGTCTCTCCAGTTGAAGCTCCTTGACCCAAAGGGACAAGCCGCCATACAGAATCTGCAGCCGATACAGCGATGGTAATCCTGTGCGACTATTCCGTCCTTCCTCTTGAAAGTAGCCTGTGTGGGACAAACCCTTACACACGGCGGATTGTCGCAATGGTTGCAAAACAGAACGGCCTTCTTTTCCTGGACCCCCTCCGGAAGGTATTCATTCTTCTGAAAGGGAAATACGTGCTCAAAGGTATCTGTCCATATCCATTTAACCTCGTCCTTCAGATTGCCGAAGTCCGGAACATTGTGAATGTAATGACAAGCATCTATCACTCTCTTGTAATCCTCTTCTGTTTTAAACTTCCTTAAATCCACAACCATCGCCCATCTCTTTGCCGTAAGGCCCTTTGGAGAGGACATGTATTCTACAGCTTCAGCTCTATTTTTCCAGAGCAAATCAGTAGCCGAAAAGCCGATCCCAAGGCTGGAAATCCCAGCTAACTTCAAGAAATCTCTCCTACTAATGCTCATTCTTGGCCTCCTTTGGAGCGATATGACAATCCCAGCAGTACGGTTTGACAGCCGCATAACTATGGCATTCATCGCAGAACTTTTTCTTGTTGGAATGACATCTGAGACATTGGTTCTGGAAGCTGATCTCCGTAATCCTGCCATCGGATCCTTTATAGAGCCGTTCGCCCCGGCGAAGTGCAGCATCTCTCCAGTGATTCAGCAACTGCATATGCTCTGCCCTCATAAACTCCTTTGATTCCACACACTGCTTCACCTTCATCTGCTGAATGACCGGGGTATCGAGCTTTGGATCCGGTTTGGCAACAGCCTTACCCATATTAGTATAAAAAGGAAACGTTGCAAAGGCCAAAAATATTATCAATCCTAAAAGGATTTTCCCAGCGTCATACATCCTCTTCCTCCTTTCCCGGCAGGGGTTCAAGGCGCAGATCGGTCTCTCTCTCCTTCTCGCCTGTCATCACCAGGGCATTCCCAAGCAACTCATGAACACCGGAGACTTCCACATCCGGAACCCAGTACTGCATCAGGGCCGTCAACGTTGCCCTGTCGATTGCACAGATATTGGCCAGCATATTCACCCCGTGCTTATCCCGCACATGCTTGACGGCATTCGCCCTCGGCAGGCCTCCCCGCATCCTCAATTCCATGTTTTCACCGGCATTCAGGCCGGTGCCGCTTCCGCAACAAAAGGTCTTCTCCCTGATGGTATCCTCGGGCATCTCATGGAAATGGTTACATGAGTTATTGATGATATAGCGGGGCTCTTCCAGTATTCCCATGCCCCGGGATGTATTACAGGAATCATGGTAAGTTACTTTCAGATGGTCATTCCGGCTTGGATCAAGTTTCAGCTTGCCGTGTTTGATCAAGTCGGCCGTAAACTCGGCTATATGAACCATCTTCGTGGTCTTTGCATTCTCGAACTTTGTACCCGTTATGGGTGAAACCGGTTCTTCAAGGAAATCGGCCGGACCGTTCCATGTACCCATATACTGATGCACAACCCTCCACATGTGACCGCATTCTCCTCCGAGTATCCACTTTACTCCCAGTCTCTTGGCCTCGGCATATATCTTGTAATTCAGCCTTTTTGCCATCTCCATGGAGGTAAAGAAGCCGAAGTTTC
>JAYWMQ010000060.1 GCA_035873375.1 Nitrospirota bacterium
ACTCTCTGACCTTCCTCTCCTGCGAGCCCGGGAAGACAGGAATTGCCTCGTGATAGATCTTTTTTGCGCCGAGCATGGAGGAAAGACAGTCAAAATCTGCATTAACATGGCAGACGATCAGGTCCATAAAGATAGGATAACCTATCCGTCTGCCTTTTTTCTGAATTTCCTGCTTACCGCTATCCTGTCCCGTCCACTCGATTTTGCATCGAATAATGCGGTGTCGGCAAGGGTTATGAGGTCATCGTGGGTATTAACATCATGTACAGGCCAGCACGATATCCCGATACTTGAGGTAATCCTTTCCTTTCCGATTCCCTTGAATCCGTGTTCCCTGATAAAAGTCCTCAGCCTCCCGGCCTCTTTTTCTGCACCGTCAATCGGCGTCTGGGGTAGTAAAACAATGAACTCTTCGCCTCCGTAACGGGCAAAAACGTCGCTCTTTCGAACATGTCTCCTGACGAGCTGGGCAAACTCTCTGAGCACCATGTCACCCATCCGGTGACCATAAGTATCGTTTATCTTTTTGAAATGATCAATATCAAGCATTATGCAGGAGATGGGATGTCCGTAACGCTCGGCCCGGCTGAACTCCTCTTCCAGCCGGTGATAAAAGTACCTGATGTTATAGACGCCTGTAAGGTAGTCTGTTATGGCGAGTCTCTCAAGCCTTGTCTTTTCATTCTCAAGCTTTTCAAAGAGGAAGGCATTATAGAGGACATTGGCGGATATATTTGCAATTGCATTGCAGAGGTTAATCTCCCTTTTGGTAAAGGCCGACCTGATCCTTGACGTCCTCAAAAAAAGTGTCCCTATAATTTCATCCCTGTAAATAATCGGGAGTACGACTATCGAACGTATACCGAGGGGTGCAATGACGGACCTCACGGATTTCATAATCGGGTCTTCCATTGCATCCTGTATCACTATGGGTTTTTTACATAGCAGGGCCTTTTTTATCTCCGGATACTTTTTCAGATCAAGCTTTATGTCGGATATATGCGGGTCCTCAAAAGATGATACCACATGGGCATACCTCTTCTCACCAAATCCGATGCTGATTACCGAACAACGGGAGACCTCTATCATCTCGCTCAATTTCTTGACAACAAAATAAAGGACCTCGCTGGGATCAAGGGTGGAGGAGATAAGATAGGAAAGCTCTACAATCGCCTCAAGGTCTCTCTTTTCGGCATAGAGCCTTTCAAACCAGCTCCTCTTTTCAAGGGCCGTCTTGAGCTTCACATCAAGGTCATCCTCGTAAAAGGGCCTCATAAGATAATAATCTATGTTGTGCTGCAGCACCCCTTTGAGGCCCTTGGGAATGTTACCCGATATAAGCGCAACTGTCGGGATCCTGAGCTCCTTCACCTGCAGATCCTTGGTCCCGTTTGGAAAACCAACAATAATGGCATCCGGGGTTGTGGACTCAAGCTTCTCATAAAGTTCATCTGCAGAGTCAAGAAAAACAGGCTTCATGCCTTTTCTCTTGCGGAAAAATCCCTTAAGGAACTTCAGGCCATCAGGTTCCTTTTCATATACCAGTATGTTAATTCTTCTCTTTCCGGGCATTCTTTGAGAAGTATAGCAAAAAAGAGTCTTTTCCTTCATCTTTTATTATTTTTTCCAGGATAGCCAGGCCATTTCCGGTTATTACGGCTTTTTTACAGACACCCCCTGTTTTATAAATCTCTCAATATCCTTCAGGTTAAGTGTGTTTATAATGTCACCTGGCTCAAGCCACCCCCTCCTTGCCATTGCCACACCATATCTCATGTACTTGAACTGCGTCAGTATATGGGTATCAGTGTTTATAACAATGGGAATCCCCAGGCTTTTTGCCTCCCTGGCGTGCCTGTCGGAGAGGTCGAGTCTCATGGGGTATGCGTTTATCTCAAGGGCTGTTGACGTCTCTTTTGCAACACGCATAAACTCCTTCATATCGATCTCATAGGCATCCCTCTCACCGATAATCCTGCCTGTGGGGTGTGCAATAACATGAACATAGGGGTTTTTCATGGCACTGACGAGCCTCATCGTAAGCTGTTTGGCCGATTGTCTGAACCCCGAGTGTATGGATGCAACCACAAGATCGAGTTGCTTCAGTACCTCGTCGGGAAGGTCAAGGGTTCCGTCACTCCTTATATCCACCTCGACACCCGTAAAGACCCTGAACCCCCTGAGTTTTTTATTCAGGGCATCAATCTCACGTTTCTGCTCAAGCACTTCCTCCGGAGTAAGACCACCTGCTATACCAAGCCCCTTTGAGTGGTCTGTTATGGCTATATATTGATATCCCAGCTCCCTGGCAGCAGTAACGAGTTCTTCAATCCCATGACTGCCGTCACTCCATTTACTGTGAACATGAAGGTCGCCCCTTATATCCTCAAGGGTTACAAGCCGTGGAAGCCTTCCCGCAACCGCGGCCTCTATCTCCCCAAAATCCTCTCTCAACTCCGGCGGTATATAGGGGAGACCGATGAGCCTGTAAACATCCTCTTCCTTCTCTCCCCCCATCTTTTTGCCGTCTGCCTCCCTGAAGACACCATACTCGTTTATCTTCAGTCCCCTCTTTACTGCCAACTCCCTGATACGGATATTATGGGCCTTGCTCCCTGTAAAATACTGAAGTGCAGCACCAAAAGAGCCCTCTTCCACAACCCTGAGATCAACCTGCAGCCCCTCTCCGAGAACAACACTCGATTTTGTAGGCCCCTTCAGGAGGACCTCCTGCACACCCGGCAGGCGTACAAAGGCATTCATCACACCCTGTGGTTCTGATGAGGTTGCCAGGATATCAATATCCTTTATGGTCTCCTTCCAGCGTCTGAGACTCCCGGCAACATGGAGTTTCCCTATACCTGAAACCCCTTTCAGTTTTTCAATTATATCCTCTGCAACGGGGAGCACCTTGCCAAGGGGTTGTCTCTCCCTGCCCCTCTTCAGCATCTCTATGCCGCGAAGTATATTCTCTTCCGTCTTCTTCCTGATACCCGGCAGACCCTGTAGTCTGCCCTCCCTCGCAAGGCCCTCAAGCTCGTCCACATCCTTGACGTTAAGTTCCTTAAAGAGTAATCTGGCAGTCCTGGGTCCCACCCCGGGAACAGACATAATCCCGGTAAGCCCCGGCGGGACCTCCTGCCTGAGACTCTCAAGCGCCTCCATACGTCCATGGCTGAGGTATTCCCTTATCTTGCCGGCCAGGTCCTTTCCAATGCCGGGAATGGCTGTCAGTTCATCCTCGCTCAGTTTCGCGATATCGCGGCTCAGGGATTCTATGTTCTGCGCAGCCCTCCTGTATGCCCTTATCCTGAACGGGTTTTCCCCCTTCAGTTCAAGCAGGTCGGCTATCTCGGAAAATGCCCTTGCGATCTCCTGGTTCTTCATCTTTTTATAATATGCATTGGAAATTATAAAACACAGAGGCACAGAGACACTGAGTTAAAAAATATTCCTGAAGAAAGATTAAATTCCCTGTATTTCTCTGTGTCTCCCCGAATGCTTTCGGGGTGGTTAAATTCAGGTCTTTGTACTCATTTCCGGCCGAGTAATTCTTTTAATTCAACAGCATTCTTTGGCGCATAACCAAAGGCATCATTATTGAAATACATATACACATCAAGGCCTTGCCTTAAAAACCCCTTTATCCTCGCTGCATCCCTCCGGAGTTCCTCGAGGGAATAACAACTGTTATACCTCCCGCCGTGTCCATGCCTCCTGATATAAACAAAATCCGCAGTTGCTGGAAGTTCGGTGATAAACCCGGGCCAGTCAGCCATACAGAATGCGTGCCCCTCGTCCCTGAGAAGCGCTGTCACTTCAGGGACGATCCAGCCCGGATGCCGGAACTCAAAGGCATGCCTCACCCTGTATTTTCTCAGCATAAAGAGAAAGTCCCTGAGCCTGTCGCAGTCAAGGCCAAAGCCCGGGGGGAACTGCCAGAGCACTACAGAGAGCTTGTCCCTGAGGTCAACAGCAACATCAAAAAACCTTTCAACTGCCTCTTCAGGCTCCTTGAGCCTCTTGACATGGGTGATATACCTGCTGCCCTTGATGGAAAAAGAAAACCCCTCAGGGCTCTTTTTATACCACCCGGCAAATGATTCCCGTTTGGGCAGCCTGTAGAAGGTGACATTCAGCTCCACTGTATCAAATACACCGGTATAGTACTGAAACCACTGTTTTTTGGGAAGGCCTTCAGGATAAAAGACCCCCCTCCAGTGGTCATACATAAACCCGCTGCAACCGATCTTCACCTTCGCCATATTAGCATTGTATCACAAAGGCACGGGATTGAAAACAACCAATCCTCCACTCCTCCCCTTGACACAAAGCCCCCTCTAACCTTACTATTTACTATCAATAAAACATAACGGGGCGTAGCGCAGCCTGGTAGCGCACACGGTTCGGGACCGTGCGGTCGCTGGTTCGAATCCAGTCGCCCCGACCATTTTTTCCCCGGCAGCCTTCGGGTGGTTGCCTGGCCCAGAGGGCTCCTGAACTCATGCACATATTGGTAAGCAACGATGATGGCTATCTGAGCCGGGGTATCCAACTGCTCGCAGAGGTCGCAGGGCAATTTGGTGACGTAACAGTTGTGGCCCCTGACCGGCAGCAGAGTGCCGCCAGTCACGCCCTTAGTTTGCATCGACCGCTACGTGCCTGGCAAGAGAAACCCCGCGTCTGGGCGGTGGATGGTACGCCTACCGACTGCGTGAATCTCGCCTTGAACGGGCTTCTGGATTCCTCCGTGGATCTTGTGGTTTCCGGTATCAACCATGGTGCCAATCTTGGCGATGATGTTACCTATTCCGGTACGGTTGCGGCGGCGATGGAAGGTTGCCTGCTCGGTGTTCCTGCCCTGGCCTTCAGC
>JAYWMQ010000061.1 GCA_035873375.1 Nitrospirota bacterium
TTATCAAGGTAAATTAGTCAAGCATTAAAGAACAGCAGACAATGGATATCGGACAGGTGACCTGGTTTGTTTTGGAATCGTTACCGGTTGCAAACGGGTCAGATATTGTCTTCCATTTCCCAGACACCACAGGGGCAGATGCCTGCACAGAAACCGCAACCAATACACAGGGCCTCGTCAACCACATAGGCATAGGAGCCGTCCCCGGATTCCTGTCTGCTGATGGCCCCGTAATAACAGGTGGCCTCACACATACGGCAGTCCCTGCATACGGCACAGGACATACAGCGGTTTGCCTCTGTCTCGGGTTTAAACGGTTCACCGCGGCAGACGTCATAATAGGCGGTCTTTATTTTATCGTAAGGGATGACGGGCTTTGGTGCCGGCCTGTAGTATGATCTTCCGGAGAGCAGGGCATGAACTGCCATGGCTGCCTTTCCGCCCTGGCCTATGGCATGAGTGACAAGGCCAAGTCTTGTGGCATCACCAATTGCGTATATCTTCGGGTCGGATGTATGACCAGCCTCGTCTGCCTCGATCCAGCCGTTCTTGTCGGTATGGACTGTTGGCGGCAGGAAATCCGTTACAGGGGAGTCTCCTATGGAGACAACCACAAGATCTGCCTCAAGGGAGGTCCCGTCCGTGAAGTAGACCCGTCCCTCTTCCCTTACATATTTTTCCGTAAACTTCGGCCACAGGATCTTTGTACCCAGGGACTCTGCAATCTCCAGCTCCTTGCCAAAAGCAGCCGGTTTCTGGACATCAACAGCAGTCACCTCTCTGGCCCCGCAGTGAAATGCCTCTGCGGCAACATCCATTCCCACATTACCTGCCCCGATTATCATCACCCGCCTGCCTTTCAGGTCCGGGGGATTTCCGGTATTTATATTCCTGAGGAAGTCGTAGGCAGTCGCCATGTCCTCTGCGCCGGGGACGTTAAGTTTCCTTGGCCTGTGAGCCCCGCAGGCGACCACAACAGCATCGTGAGCCCTGTATATCTCGTCGAATTTCTCCTTGCTCACCTTTACACCGGTATGTATGTTGACGCCTATCTCTTTAAACCTCTCAATCTCACTCTTGAGTACATCCTGCGGAAGTCTCTCCCTGGGTATGCAGAACTCAAGCTTTCCACCCAGCTTATCCTCTGCCTCATAAAGGTCTACATCATGACCTTCAAGGGCAAGCTGCCATGCAGCAGAGAGACCACCCGGCCCCCCGCCTATAACCGCCACCTTCCTGCCGGTCTTCTCTTTCGGCTTTGGAGCCCTGGCTTCGAGACTTGCCCTGCCGAGGCCTTTTATATTCAGGGGCTCGTCAACCATTGACCTCGTGCAGGCATCCATACAGGGGTTGGGGCATATCTCACCACAGACCGTTGCCGGAAGCGGGCTGTACTGGAGCACAAGTTCAAGGGCCTCACGGACCTTGCCTGTCCTGATGAGTTCGGCACGCTTCCTGGTCGGTATGCCGGTTGGACAGTTATACTCACAGGGTGGAGCATATTTTTCATTGTTCCACACAGGCCTGTATCTGCGGTCAGCACCTGTTGTAATGTAGGGAAGCACTGTTGTGGGATGGGTTATATACTCTGCAAATATTCCCCCCCTGCCAACGCCAGCCTCCCATATATTGGAGCGAAACTCGGAGATTGTCTTTTTAAAAGGTCTTCTTTTTGCCCTTTCCTGTGCTGTATAGGGGATGAGTTTTTTCCACTCTCCCATGGAGTTTGTCAGCTCGTCATAATAGCTGGATCTCTCTATCGATTCAAGAAAGGGCTTTATATGTGTGGTAAGCCACTGCCGGTCCTGCTCAGTGAGATCAAGGAGTTTTACATCTGTTTCGCTGTACCCCTCCATAGGACCACGGAAATAGATAATGCCCTCAACCATACCGACACAGGGCCGGTAACCAAGAATGTTTTTGGGGTTTCTCGGGTTTACGCCGCAGACAACTGCCACCCCGCCGGCCTTGAACTCCGCAAAGGTATCTCCCACGTCCCTGAAATACCACGACTGGGGAGGATCGAACCTGGGGTTATGCTTTGTCATTGTATCGCAACGTGCCCCGCCGCTTCCCTGTACATAAAGTATACCCTGGGCAACTGCATTGTGGGCGCCATTGGTCACATCACCAAGGACTGTTATCCTTGCCCCGCAGTTGAGCCAGCCCACGTCATCAGAGGCACCGCCTTTGACTACAATCTCGGTGCCGAACATCCCCATACTGCCAAGCCTCTGACCAACTGGACCCTCAACAGTAATCCTGACCGTCTCGGACCTCGGCCATATACGGCCGCCGATGCCGTGCTGGCCGTCAGCAATTATCAGGAGATCCCTGGCACCCTGCCTTACAGCCTCCTGTATCTCCTCCTCAAATATCCGTGAGGGGACTCTCTTTCCGTTAACGATTCCCTTAATTATCACTTTACCCATATCTTAACCCGCAATATGTTTTCATACTTTAACCCGCAACTCGCAACATCTTTTCTTTTTTCAACACGCATAACTTATCTCCAGACGTTCGGCAACAGCCGGGTCATCTGCACTTATACCGTCGGACATACCGATGGGCAGCTCCGTGCTCCTTCCCATGGGGGCAAAAATCTTCTTCAACTCCACATCCAGCGACTTAAAGACCTCAACAACTCTTTCGGCCACATTGTCGGGGTCAAGTCTCCTGTAAAGTTTCGGATCCTGTGTTGTGATACCCCTTGGACACTTTCCGATATTACAGACATTGCAGCGGTTGTATTCATCACCCAGGCAGCCTGCAGCGGCCTGCATTATGTATTTCCCTATAGAGACAGCCGAGGCACCGAGCATAAAGAGGGCTGCTGAGTTTGCAGCAAGATTACCCTTCTTTCCCACGCCCCCTGATGCTATAAGGGGCAGCTCGTTCTGCTTGCCCTGCTTTACCAGGTCGAGGTAACACTCCCTCAGATTCGAGGCAATCGGATGCCCCATCTTGTCCATCGAGACATTGTAAGCCGCCCCTGTGCCACCGTCTTCACCGTCAATGGAGAGGGCTGATGCAAAGGGGTTCCTCACCAGGTTGTTCAGTACCGCCCTTGCAGTCCTTGATCCGGAAATTTTTGGATAGACCGGCACCCTGAAACCCCATGCCATGGACATGGACTGTATCATCTTTGCCACTGATTCCTCGATCGAATACTTTGTCTGGTGCGTAGGTGGTGACGGGAGATCAACACCCATGGGGACTCCCCTTATCTCAGAGATAAGTTTAAGTACCTTGTGGGCCATTAACAGGCCCCCGTCTCCGGGTTTTGCGCCCTGACCGTACTTTATCTCAATGGCGCATGGGTCTTCCACCATATGCGGGATTGCCCTTACGATCTCATCCCATCCAAAGTACCCGGATGCTATCTGCAGGATAAAGTACTTCATAAACCTTGACTTCAGAAGCCTTGCCGGCATTCCGCCCTCACCTGAGCACATCACTACAGGCATGCCCTCAACTTCGTTGAGATAGGTGATACCCATTGCAAGCCCCTCCCACATGGTGGGCGAAAGGGCGCCTATGGACATGCTGCCTATCATTACCGGGTATATCTCCCTGACCGGGGGAATGAAATCCGTCAGGGTCTTGTCCACATCAAGCCTGCCGTTAACCACCTTAAGTGGTAGCTCATCCGGGGGCAGGATTCTACCGAGATACGTCCTTATCCTGAACTCATGCCTGCCCGCGTCAAGGGCCGGGTCTGTAAGCATGGAGATCCTTGTAAATTTCAGCCTGTCCAATGTGCCCGGCTGGGGGTCGTTTCTCCTTCCACCCCTCCTGTACGGATGACCGCCCCTGTTTTTGTGGAATATGAACTTGTGCTGGGGATTGTACTCCGGCTCTATGGCATCATTTGGACATACGAGGGTGCAGGTGCCGCAACCCGTGCAGTAACGACCGATATCACTCGTCTGCCTTACTACAGAGACAGTTTTCCTTACAACCTTCGGCTCAGGTGTAAGCCCTTCTGAGCGGACAGCCCTTTGAACAACGACTGCCGGCTCTATTGAGAGCATGGGACAGACGGCAGTACACCTTCCACAGCGCTTGCACCTGTCGTCACGCCACCTGATTATATATGGGAAGTCCTTTATTGTTAACTCATAGTTGTGGTCCAACCTTGAAGCTGGTTCCATACCTTCACCTCCTCGGCGCCGGGTGATACGACAACCATATCGTACTTCATCGGAAATATATCATTGGAGCGCTCCCTGTCGGGTATCGCCCTGTCAAGACCGCACTCCTCTGACATAAGCGCAAACTTGCCCTTCACTCCCCCGACAACCCCGGGCCTGAGCTTCTTTGAATCCTGTACCATAAAGCATGTGCCGTCTGGTGTGAATCCTATCACGCAGTTAGGGCCGTCAATGCAGAGCGGCCTTAAGGATATTTTCAGAAATTCCGTTGCCTCACTGTCCGGCCTCGTCTCTATCTCGGATGTCTTGAGCGGAGTGATGATATCCTTGTAGTATGTCAGGGGATAACCAAGACGCCTGCATGTGTAATGGAGGATATGGGTAAAGACCTCGCTGTCGCTGTTGTAACCCATATAGCCGGGAAAACCCCTGCTCGTTAAAAACTCCCTTATCGGGATAAAGGCCGTATTCTCACCATTTGTCATGGACCCGTAACCCTGAATAAAGAAGGGATGGCATGCGTAGAGATTTATGGCGTAATTCGTATTCTGCCTGCCCTGTGCAAGGATTATCTTTGCCTTTAGTGTTGAGGTATCGAGACCGAAGAACTCGCCAAGCTGAAGCGGGTCTCCAACCTCCTTCAGGGCAATAATGTCCGGATAAAAGGAAAAGACAATGATTGACTCATCCCCCTCGCCCATCTTCCTGAGGGCAATCCTTGTACTCATCAGTAGTGCCTCTCTCTCTTCAATACCCTTCTCCCTGAATGCATCAGGATACTCATAGGCCCTTGCAAAATAATAGTCACGCCTCTCAACACCTTTGACTGGTTTAATCTTTGGGGTCCAGGTGTATTTGAGTTGAAAGCCGAGGTTGTCCATGTAGCTGTCAAGGGCGTGAAGACCGTCTTTTGAACAGATACCCGAGAGGATGGGATAATCCTTCAACTCCTCAAACTCCCCGCCGAGGTTCTTCAGGAGAAGCCCCATTCCCGAACCATCATGCCCCTCCTTCATGGTCTCAAGGGCAAGGATGTTCTCCATGGGAGATATATATTCCGATGATGTTATTGCTGACAGACGGCACATCTTAAAAAACTCCTCTGAGGGAAAACAGGTCCCTGATCCTTGGATAACACAGAAGGGACAGCCCCCTTTGTGACGATAGGCGGAATTTGCCGTCCGTAATAATAAAATTAATCTAATGCTTTTGTCAAATAGGCATTAAAAACAAGGGGTTGTCCTTATCTCTGCCTCATCCCGGCATCAGTGGACTCTTCAGGAATTCGTTTCTCTGTGCTGAGCGGACGGTGTTTTCAAGGAGCATTGCTATGGTTACAGGTCCGACACCGCCGGGGACAGGGGTGATGAAGGAGGCCTTTTTCTCAACGGATTCAAAGTCAACGTCTCCAACAATGCTTCCGTCATCAAGGACATTAATCCCTATATCCACTACCACTGCACCCTCTTTGACCATATCTCCCTTTATCAAACCCCGCACCCCTGTTGCCGTACATATGAGATCTGCCTGACGGGTAAAGGCCCTTAGATCATGGGTTTCCCTGTGACAAACCGTAACGGTGGCCTCCTTTGCAAGCAGCATAAGTGAAAGGGGTTTTCCTACTGCAAGACTTTTCCCCACAACAACTGCATGTTTCCCCTTTATCCCTGTGCCGTAATGCTCCAGAAGCCTTATGACACCAAAGGGGGTGCAAGGCAGAAAACTTGAGACCGTGGGCATGAACCTGCATTCGTAAAGCATCTCATAGTATCCCTCCTTGAATATCTGAAAGGTGGATTCATCTGCAGCCAGCCGTCCCACCGAAAGGGAGCCAAGGCCGTCGATATCCTTCTCAGGAGCTATCTCGTTAACAATCCTCCTGGCATTAATCCTCTGTGGAAGGGGAAAGAGTACCAGCAGACCATTGACCCTTTCATCGCTGTTTATTGAATGAACTACATTGAGTATCTCATTCATGGATGCAGTCTCAGGGAGTTTGAATTGATATGTAGTAACTCCAACCTTGCTGCATGCCTTTTTGGTAGCGGAAAAATACTGCCTTGAAGCAGGATTTTCGCCTATCAGCAGCAGCCCCAGTCCAACGGCTATACCGTACTGTTGAAGCTTCTCTATATCCTCTTTAACTTTCTCCCTTATACCATCGGAAAGGTTCCGCCCATCCATTATCTGTGCCATAAACTTTTCCTCCGCTTGTATTCTGAAAATTAGAGTGCAGCCTTATTATTTAAAGCTACCTGTTCTGTTCCTTAAACAGGGCATTTAGCCTTTCATGAAATGCAATAACTGCATCTCTCAGTTCTTCCCTTGAAACATCCCTGTTTTCAAGAAGAGAGACTATCTCCAGCAATTCGGAATCTATATTTGCGTGAATCTCTTCTTTAACGAGCTGCATCCTTTCAAGTTCATCCAGCACCCTGTTAACATCCGAGATAAATGACCTGATATAAACATCATCGTTGTTCCTTACGCACAACCGCCTCTGATAATCACCTGAGAGTATGATCCTCATCTCCATCTTTAACCTTTCAAAGGGGCCTACAAAGCGATGCGTAAAAAAGAGGGTTAAAAAAACCACAACAACCGCATAACCCGCAAAAACAATTATAAAAAAGAAGAGACCCGGTTCTATTTTTCCACCGAGTACCCTGGTTAAATATGTCAAAAAAGCCATGGCAAGAAGTGACCAGAGGATCATGAGGGCGATCGAAAACCGCAGCTCCCTGTGCCTGAAAAATCTCTTCCGTATCTTCTTTTTCTTTTTTTCCATTACTTGTCCCTTACACCCGGAACCCGCCCGTCATAGAGGCTCCTCTCAATCAGCATCTCTGCGATAGTCTTTCGGAATCTCATCCTGTAGTCCATCTCGCGTCTTATCTGACCCTCAAGATTGGCTATCCGGGTATAAAACGGGGTGCGGTCAATAAGGTGTGTCCATTTTTTCTGAAAGGTTTTATTGAATATCCTGCAACCGGTAAAACTCTGGTTACCTTTAACCGGATGGTCGAGTCCTCCGGGAAAGCCGTGAATCCTGCAGATAAGGGGCCTGTATTCGTAAATCCTGCATCGCCCGTCATAGTTAAGGGGGCACATCATCTCCAGCTCTTCCTCCTTGCCCCTGTGTTTGTCCAGGTCCTTCAGATAATCCCGCCCCCTTCTCATGCTTTCGTCCCTGATTTCAGCGGGCAGTTTATCAAACCCCTCAAGGAGGGCAAAAGATTCAACTACTGTGTAGTGATAAAAGACCGTCCGGCAGCAGTTGTCATCACAACCATCACAGCTGAACCCGTAATAATCCGCTGAGTCCTTGCAAACCCTGTCGATCTCTCCATATATCTTAAAGAGTTTATCCATGAATACTGCTGCATCAAATTCCATTAATGACCGCCTTCCGTCTCTTTGCACTCCCCGCAGGGAAAATATATGGTGATGGCATCTCTTATTCTCCTCATTGCCTCCTCTTCACTCCTGCCGTATGCCGTGTAGCCGGGGAGCTTCATTGTCTCGGCAGCCCAGAGCCCCTCTTCGGTACAATAGAGTATAATGTCCCTCATAACGGTTCCTCCGTCAATTTTCTCAACAGGGCTGAAGCCATTGCCACAATGCCCTCACCGCGACCAACAAACCCCATGCCTTCGTTGGTCTTGGCCTTGATATTTACACACCCGTCAGGCACACCCGCCCCCTCTATAGAGCGGATCATCTCTGGGATAAAAGGGGCAAGGCGGGGTTTTTCCGTAATAACAGTTGAATCAATCCAGGCTACCTCAAAACCGTTCATCCTGACAATCTCAACTGTATGCTTCAGCATCTCAAGGCTTGATGCATCCTTCCATTTGGGGTCTGAGTCAGGAAAGTGCTTACCTATATCACCCATCCCCATTGCCCCTATAAGTGAATCAATTATGGCATGGATGAGTACGTCTCCATCCGAATGCGCGAGCAGGCCCTTTTCAAAGGGGATACTGACCCCGCCGATCACAAGCCTCCTGTTGGAAACAAGCCTGTGGGAATCATATCCGGTGCCGATATGCATACCGGGTCAGGAACGGTTCTTCAGAAAGGCCTCTGCCACGTCAAGGTCTTCCCGGGTTGTAATCTTGATATTGGTATAGTCACCCTCTATCACCTTCACCCTGCCGCCGCGGTGTTCGACCATGGCAGCATCATCAGTAAAATACATACCGGAACTCAGGGCCTCTGTATATGCCTCCATTAGGACATTATAATGAAATACCTGCGGGGTCTGAACAGCAAAAAGCATCTCCCTCTCAAGGGTCTTTTTAACCAGACCGTCCCTGACCTCCTTGATTGTATCCTTTACGGCAACAGCAGTCACAACTCCGTCAAGGTCTCCAAGTGCTGCAATCGCCTTGCGTATTATCCCCGGAGTAACAAGGGGCCTTACACCGTCATGCACCAGTATAATACAGTTCTTACGCTCAATCAGGGCAAGACCATGAGACACGGACTCCTGCCTCTCCCTGCCGCCGGGAGCAATCTTTCTGACCTTTGTGAAACCATAATGTTCCACGATCTCAAGCGCCTTTTCCATCTCATCATTGCGCATTACAGGTATGATCTCAACTATCTCCTCAACGTCTTGTAACGCACTGAGTGTCCGGGCGATTACAGGCATCCCACCCAGATTCAGGAGGGTCTTTCCTTCTCCAAATCTCCTGCCTGAACCCGCAGACGGGACTATTGCAATAACGGGTTTCATCATCCCCTTTGCAATTTCAACTCTTCCCTTTCATACTCTTCCTTCGGCTTTGAAAAGATCATCCTGCCGGCGGTGGTCTGCAGCACGCTTGTCACAGCAACGTCAATCTTCTTCCCTATAAACCTCCTGCCGTTCTCTACAACAACCATTGTCCCGTCATCAAGGTACGCAACTCCCTGGTTGTATTCCTTTCCCTCCTTAAGGACAAAGACATTCATGGTCTCTCCCGGAAGGACAACGGGTTTCAGGGTGTTGGCAAGCTCGTTGATATTCAGGACTGATACACCCTGGAGTTCTGCAACCTTGTTGAGATTAAAGTCATTTGTCATGACCTTTGCATCAAGCATCTTGGCAAGGGCTACAAGTTTTGCATCCACTTCCTTGATATTGGGGAAATCTTCTTCCACTATCTTCACCGAGATATTGGGCATTTTCTGAATCCTGTGCAGTATGTCGAGGCCCCTTCTGCCCCGTGCCCTTTTATTAGAGTCGGAAGAGTCCGCAATGTGCTGGAGTTCCTGAAGAATAAACTGGGGTATAATAAAGGTTCCTTCAATAAATCCCGTCTCGCAGATATCCGCTATCCTGCCGTCAATAATAACACTGGTATCAAGAAGCTTCAGATTGCTCTCAATGGCCTGTCCTTTAAAGAGCCTGAGGACACTGGAGATTGTAAGATTTCTCCCCCTGTTTGCACCCACAAGCAGACCACCATATCCTAAAATGGCATTTAAGGCAAAAGAAAGGCTGTTAATCTTGTCTGCAAGTACCGGCGACAAGGGAATTAAAACAAGCTTTGAAAATAGCAGACCAAAAAGAAGACCGATAAAGGCACCGATAAATCTGCCTGGTTTAACTTTTTGAAGAATGCTGTCTGACAAAAGGGTTATAATCCCTAAAATCATGCCTGACACTGCCCCCCAGTACTCATAGCCGTACCTGCCGCCCATGTAAAACCCCCCGGACACAAAGGCTGCAAGTATCAAAAGCTTCATAAGTATCAGCATTTTCTCACCTCCTCTCCCTGGCTGGTCTTTTTTTCAGAAACCAGAGACCAACGATTTTGGCTCCCCACCTAATGACTGCTATGGCTTCAGAGCCACATAGAATTTCCTGCCCCCCCTGTTTAAGAACATCACAACCATCTCATCGGGTTTTATCCCGGAGACGATCTTCTTCCAGTCATCAATACCGTAAATCCTTTTCCTGTCTATCTCCTGTATCACATCGCCCTTCTTGATCCCCGCCTCCTGCGCTGCGCTGCCTGGATCGACATCAAGCACTACAACCCCCTTCTCTGACTGGTCAATTCCAAGCTGTTTGGCAATAGCGCCTGTCAACTCTGTTATTGTTATCCCTGCCAGGGCCTTCACATCATCAGGCTTCTCCTCAGGGATTGCAGAGGAAACCTCGGAAAACTCCGTTGGAAGCTCATTAACTACAACCCTGAATTTATTCTGTGTACTGTTACGTACAACCGTGATCTCCACCTCTGAGCCGACCTTGCTCTGGGCAACCATGTTTCTGAGGGTTGAAACACTCGTTATAGCCTTTCCATTGTACTGAGTGATTACATCACCCCTCTTTATGCCCGCCTTTTGTGCAGGGCTGTCCTTGAAGACATCACTTACAAGGGCTCCGGCAGTAGTCTTGAGGCCGAATTTTTCTGCCAGCTCCGGGGTCATGTCCTGAATGGTAACCCCAAGCCAGCCCCTGATAACCTTGCCTTCCTTCCGGAGCTGCTCCATAACACTCCTGACCATATTACTGGGGACTGCAAACCCTATCCCCTGATAACCGCCGCTCCGGGAGAATATGGCGGTATTTATACCCACGAGCTCACCCTGAATGTTGACGAGGGGACCACCTGAATTGCCCGGATTGATCGCTGCATCCGTCTGAATAAAATCCTCATAATCAGCGATTCCCACATTGGCCCGCCCAACGGCACTGACAATTCCCATTGTTACGGTGTGGCTGAGGCCGAAAGGATTGCCGATTGCAAGGACAAACTCTCCTACTTTCAGCTTTTCGGCATCACCCCATGGAACAGTGGGAAGGCCCTGCACATTTATCTTTACGAGCGCAAGGTCAGTCTTGGGGTCAGCCCCGACCACCTTGCCCGTAAGGGTTCTCCTGTCGTAAAGGGTCACCTTTATCTCATCGGCCTGTTCCACTACATGGTTGTTTGTAATGATATAGCCATCATCTGAAACAATAACCCCTGAGCCGAGACTCTGCTCCTTCCACTTCCTGGGAAGTTCCTGGAAGGGATTGATGAAATCAAAGAATGGATCATTAAAGATAGACGACCTTTCTCTCCGGACGGTCTTTTTAGTGGATATATTTACAACTGACGGAGAGACTGCCTCGACAATCTCTGCAAAGGCCCTGCTTGTATCCACAACCTTTTGTGAAAGTAGCGGGGGTGTGTAAACGGTTCTCTGCGGAATCTTTACACGCTCGTATATTGAATAATAGGTGAGCCCGCCAATGAGGAATCCTATAAGTAATGTTAATAACCCAAAAAGTATCTTCTTTTTCATTACTTTTATTATAATAGTCAGTCTGGGATAAATGCAAAATTTAAAATAAAATATCCTGATGTTATATTAGCAGACACAGGGAAAAAGGAGTGCAATATGTCACGAGTATTTAACTTCAGTGCCGGACCGGCCATGCTGCCTGTAGATGTTCTGGAACAGGCTTCAGCTGAGATGGTGGACTGGCACGGCACCGGCATGTCAGTAATGGAGATGAGTCATCGCGGCAAGGAATTTACCTCCATTGCAGAGAAGGCCGAGGCCGACCTGAGAGAGATCCTGTCCATTCCTGATAACTATAAGAGCCTTTTTCTCCAGGGCGGTGCTTCCAGTCAGTTTGCCATGGTTCCCATGAACCTGCTGAGGGGCAGGGATACCGCAGACTACATCAACACAGGCTCCTGGTCCAAAAAGGCTATTACCGAGGCCGGGCGTTTCTGTAATGTAAACATAGCTGCAACGGCTGAGGCAAGCAATTTCACTACAATACCGCCACGGCAGCAGTGGTCTCTCAACCCTGACGCTGCCTATGTCCACTACACACCCAACGAGACGATCGGCGGAGTTGAGTTTCACGGGATACCGGATGTTGGTAATGTTCCCCTTGTTGCCGATATGTCTTCGACCATCCTCTCACGGCCTGTTGATGTCTCCAGGTTTGGAGTGATCTATGCAGGGGCGCAGAAGAATATAGGTCCTGCCGGTCTGACCATTGTAATAGTACGGGATGACCTTTTGGGGGAAACCATTCCCGGCACACCCACAATGTTCAACTATGAGACACATGCTAAGGCTGGGTCCATGTATAACACGCCCCCCACATACAGCTGGTATATTGCCGGTCTGGTATTTGAGTGGATAAAGAAAAAGGGCGGAATCAAGGCAATAGCTGAGATCAACAAACGCAAGTCCGATAAACTCTATGCCTTCATTGACAACTCGGGCTTCTATAGCAACCCGGTTGCTCCGGACTACCGTTCATGGATGAATATACCATTTGTACTGGCCAAGCCTGAACTTGACGGCAAATTTCTTGAGTTGGCAAGGGATGCAGGGCTGGTAAACCTTAAAGGACACCGGTCCGTCGGGGGAATGCGCGCAAGCATATATAATGCAATGCCCGAAGAGGGTGTGGATGCGTTGATTGCATTCATGGCTGACTTCGAGAAGAAATACGCCTGACGTACGAGAGACCCGGATCAAAGGTTTGGGCTTGCCTTCATCCCCGGCTGAATGGGTGCCGGAGGTTTGGTTGAGTTTCGGGTATCCGGCAAGCTTCCTTATAATTTAATGATACTAAGTAAAGATAATTAATGATATTAAGTTAAAAACAGGAGGAACAAAAGTAATGAAGGTTCTTGTAAGTGACAATATCTCTCCAAAGGGTGTTGAACTGATGAAGAAGGCCGGCATTCACGTGGATGTCAAAACCGGAATGACCCCTGAGGAACTGAAGGCCTGTATTGCAGAATATCACGGCCTGGTCATAAGGAGTGCCACAACCGTGACCGCAGAGATTATTGAAGCAGCCACCAGCCTGAAGGTAATCGGCAGGGCCGGCTCAGGTCTTGATAATGTTGATAAAGACAGTGCCACGAAAAGGGGCATTGTTGTGATGAATACCCCTGGTGGAAATACCATTACAACAGCAGAGCATGCGATTGCACTGATGTTCGCACTTGCAAGGAATATCCCGCAGGCCACCTATTCGATGAAAGAGGGAAAGTGGGAGAAGAAGAAGTTTATGGGAGTTGAACTCTTTAACAAGACCCTCGGAATTCTCGGACTCGGAAATATAGGTTCACAGGTAGCCCGGCGTGCCCATGCATTTGAGATGAATGTGATTGGTTATGACCCCTTTCTGAGTGACGAAAAGGCGGGGGAGCTCGGGGTGGAAAAGGTGAGCATAAGCGAACTTTTTAAACGCTCTGATTTCATAACGATCCATACGCCCCTTACGGCCGAGACCAGAAACCTTGTTAACCGTGAGACCATAGAGACCATGAAGGATGGCGTATATATCATTAACTGCGCCAGGGGCGGGATTGTAAATGAAAAGGACCTTGGTGATGCAATTCGGTCAGGAAAGCTTGGTGGCGCTGCGCTGGATGTATTTGAGAAGGAGCCGCCTGAGGACCTCAGCCTGATAAAGCTCGACCGTGTTATCTGCACCCCCCATCTCGCTGCATCCACGAGGGAGGCCCAGGAGAATGTGGCCATCGCCATAGCAGAGCAGGTGGTCGATTACCTGCTGAACGGCACCATACGTAATGCCGTAAATTTCCCCTCCATTCCTGCTGATCAGTTGCCACGGCTCAGGCCTTATATCACATTGGCAGAGGCACTGGGCAGCTTTGCGGCTCAGGTATATGAGGGAGGGATAACAGAGGTAACAGTAGAGTTCAGGGGAGAGGCCGGGGAAATAGATACGAAACCCGTCACCATTGCCGCACTCAAGGGTCTGCTTACACCCATACTGACCGAGACCGTGAATTTTGTTAATGCCCCGCTGATAGCCAGAGAGCGCGGCATAGAGGTAAAGGAGATGAGGAGTCCGGATTCCGGTAATTTTCATAATATGCTCGTCATCAAGGTAAAGGCCAACGGGAAAGAGAATTCGGTCTATGGCACCCTGTACGGAAAGAAAGAGCCCCGGATCATACGTGTTGACAGTTTTCCTGTTGAGATTATCCCCGAGGGTATCATGCTCTATATTCACAACAAGGACCGTCCGGGGGTAATCGGCAATATCGGGGCACTGCTTGGCAAAAATAATATAAACATTGCAAGAATGCATTTTGGACGTGAATCTGCGGCCGGGATGGCCATATCCGTTGTCAGCGTGGACGCTGAAGTGAGTGCCGGTCTGCTTGATGAGATAAGAGAACTCCCAAATATCATTTCCGTCAGGCTCATCAGATTGTAACAATGACCGCCCTGCTCTCAGACCGCCCCATGAGCCCCAGAGGATGTATAAACCTTTTGCCCGGTTATGCTGAAAGAAAACGGGCACTTGAGTCCCAATGCCTTGATACCATGAGAAGGTGGGGCTACAGGGAGGTAATAACTCCGATATTTGAGTATCTTGACGTAATATCCCGTGGTGCCGGAGAGGACCTTATAGAGAGCGGCTACAAGCTGACCGACCGCCAGAGTGGCAGGGTCATGATCCTGCGACCTGATGTTACACCACAGATTGCAAGGATTGCAGGCACGGCGCTTCGCGATATACGCCCTTTGCGCCTTTCTTATTGCCTGAATGTCTTCAGGTATGAAAAAGTGCATGGGGGCAGGCAGAGAGAGAGCTTTCAGTTAGGTGCAGAGCTTGTAGGCATAAAGGAGCCGGAGGGAGATGCCGAGATAATCTCCCTTTTTACGGAGGTGCTAAGGTCAGCCCACCTGAAGGATTACAGGATATCCATGGGGCAGAGAGATTTTTTGAGGGGGTTTTGGGAGCAGGAAAGACTCATTCCCCATATCGGGAGACTGAAGTCCATTTTTGTCCGTAAGGATACCTCCGGGCTTTATGGTCTTCACAAGGCCGGCATACTTACGGAGCAGGAGCTGAGACTGTATGAAGAGATAATGTATCTATACGGAGATGAAGATATTCTCGGGAAGGCGGAAAGCCTTGTCAACAATCCTGTTTCAGAGGCTGCCCTGAAAAATCTTCAGGAGGTATACGGATTTATGAAGACCCATGGTGTTCACAGGAAGGTCATATTTGACCTCTCGGAGGCCAGGGGGTTTGATTATCATACAGGGGTTTTCTTTGAGGCGTTTATTCCGGAAGGGGGCCTTTTAATCGGGTGTGGCGGGAGGTATGACTCCCTCGTCGGCTCCTTTGGCGATGAATCCCCAGCTACAGGGTTTTCCATTGATCTGGGGAATATACTGAATGTCTCAAAAAAGGCGGCACCTGAAAGGATCTCGATACTTATCGTTGATCTTACCGCTGGCAAGACCATGGCGCTGAGGCTCGCAAAGGAGTTGAGGGAAAAGGGTTTTGATGCGGTCAGGGATATTATAAAGAGGCCTTTTGAAAGCTCCCTTGAGTACGCAAAACTCAATGAAATCAAGTATGTAATAAAGATCGAAGGAGCAGGGAAGGGGGGAAAACTGGTATCATTAATATGCCCGGGCAAGGGCAGTGAGGATTCAGGCCAGCTTGATGAGGTCAGGACAATCATGAGCAAGTTCAGTAAATGACAGGAAATCAAAAAGCGTAACACTTTTACATAATTCAGTTTCAGGAGGTTTTTTACATGTCCAGAGCAGTTGTTATACTCGGAGCCCAGTGGGGTGACGAAGGAAAAGGAAAGATCGTCGATTCATTAACGGATAAGGCCGATGTGGTTGCACGGTTTCAGGGCGGGCATAATGCCGGCCATACAGTGGTTATTAATGATGAGAAATTTGTTCTCCATCTTATCCCTTCAGGGATTCTGCACAGCGGAAAGCTCTGCCTGATAGGAAACGGAGTGGTTATAAACCCCGAGGCCTTGATAGAGGAGATGGAAGGGCTGGAGAGGCGGGGTGTGAAGTTGAACGGCAGCCTAAGGATAAGCAGGAGTGCACACCTCATAATGCCTTACCATATTGCCATAGAGAGAGAAAAAGAGGCACTCAAGGGTAACAGGAAGATAGGCACCACAGGCAGGGGTATAGGCCCTGCCTACATGGACAAGATGGCAAGAACCGGCATAAGGGTTGCTGACCTCTATTATCCGGATGTCTTCAGAGACAAGCTGCAGGCAAACCTCAAGGACCTCAACTACATCCTCGGAAATCTTTACAGGACAGAGACCTTTGATGTTGAGGATATCTATTCCGAGTACATGGGCTATGCCGAAAAACTCAGGGACTACATTGATGATACGGATATCCTTGTCAACAGGGCGCTTGATGAAGGGGGGAAAGTCCTCTTTGAAGGTGCTCAGGGGACACTGCTTGATATAGATCACGGCACATATCCATATGTGACCTCCTCCTCAGCAACAGCAGGAGGCGCATGCACAGGACTTGGTGTGGGTCCAACACGCATAGATGCCGTGCTCGGCGTGGCAAAGGCATATACAACAAGGGTGGGAGGAGGACCTTTCACCACGGAAATACATGATGCCATTGGTGAAAAGATAAGAGAGAGGGGAGGCGAGTTCGGGGCTACCACCGGAAGGCCAAGAAGGTGTGGATGGCTGGACATGGTGGTGCTGAGACATGCTGTGAGGGTTAATGGACTCGCAGGACTTGTACTTACAAAACTCGATATTCTCGACGGCTTTGATACGATCAAGGTATGTTTTGGTTATCGCTACAAGGGAAAAACCCTTGAAGAGTTTCCCAGCGAACTGCCGGTGCTCGAGGAGTGCGAACCCGTCTACCGGGAATTTAAAGGATGGCATGAATCGACTCTCGGTGTCACGGAATTTGCCGGGTTACCGGAAAATGCCCGGTCCTATATAAAGATGATAGAGGAAACCCTTGGCATAAACATTGATATAATCTCTACAGGTCAGAAGAGAAAGGATATTATTAAACTTAAAGAACACTTCAAATAATGTCGAGAAGGAGACATAAACGATATACAAAACGAATAGAGACCGAGTTTAGTTCCGGAGACATGCACTTCCGGGGCATATCCTCCGATCTTTCAGAAAAGGGACTCTTTATCAGGACACAGCATGGTTTTGTCCCCGGGACTACGGTTAATATAAAACTGAGGCTTCCTGATGGCTCAGCTCCACATTTGAGGGGGTTGGTGAAACGGACGGTAAAGACCCATTTACAGTTTGTAAAAAACGGTATGGGGATAGAGATTCTTGAAAGCGACAGTACTTATATAAGGTTCGTCAGGGAAGAACTCATCGGCATACCTGACAATACATCAAAGCCATCAGATGTCGTGGAGGTCAAAACCAATTCCCGGTCTGAGGCGGAGGAGGATCAGGAAGAGGCATTTATACTCCAGGCATGTCCTGCCTGCGGGATAAAGAACAGGGTCAAGGTTGCAGCACTCTCCATGAAACCAAGATGCGGAAAATGTGGAAGCTCTTTAACCTGATCTTCCCTTCAACGTGTCCTTCCTGTGACAGACTCACAGACGGCTTGAAATACGCTCCCTTTTGCACTGACTGCTGGCAATCATTAACTCATAACCCTGATACAAAAAGATGTCGCACCTGTGGCATTGCGCTCCCTCCGGATTACTCCTTCAAGTGTATAACCTGCATAAAAGAGAGGCCTCACTACAAAAAAATATACGTCTTTGGGGACTATGAGGGAGCACTGAAGGCAGCAATCAATCTCCTGAAGTTTGAAAAGGTTCGAAGGCTCTCCATGCCGCTTGGTAAACTCCTTGCCGGTCTTCCGTTGCCGCCTGTGGATGTAATCCTGCCAGTCCCCCTGAGTAAGGAGAGGCTGATTCTGAGGGGCTTTAATCAGAGCCATCTCCTGTGCCGGATTCTCTCCAGGGAATTCTCGCTTCCCCTGGAGCCAAACATCCTCGTTAAGCCCAGAGACATACAGCCTCAGAGCCTCCTGTCAAGGGCAAAACGCCTGAAAAATCCAAGAGGTGCCTTCTCGGTCATCAGCCCCGGCAAAAAACTTCTGCCCCGCCGGGTCTTTATTGTTGACGATGTAATGACAACCGGTGCCACTATTAATGAATGCGCAAGGGTTCTCCTCCGTGCAGGCGTGCAAGAGGTCTATGGAGCTGTTCTTGCCCGGACAAAATCCGAATAACCCGGGACAGTTATCAGGCAATCGTTGAATTACCTTGCTTTTTTTAATTAAAAAAGTTTTTAATAATTATAATTAGTAAAGGTCCTGATTGCCCGGGACATCTGCAACCTCAAATAAAGGCGGACGGCAATAATAAATCCGCGATAACCGCGCCGGAAACAGAACATGGAAATCCTGCTGAACTGATAACAATAGTGCGCCAAGGCTTACAGGGTTAAGTGGAGTGAATGAGTTAAGATGAAAGAAAAGAAAAAGACAAGAAAGGATATGACGGAAGAGGAAAAGATGGCGATGCCTCTTTATCCCATAGGGATCGTGGCTGAATTAATCGGCACCACGGACCAGACCCTGCGGCTTTATGAAAAGCACGGTCTGATAAAACCTTCACGGAGAAACAAGAACAGATACTATTCTGAAAACGATATCAAATGGCTGAAATGCCTGAGGGATCTCATCCATATAAAGAAGATAAGTATTGAGGGGATCAAGAAGCTCCTCGAGTATGCCCCGTGCTGGCAGATAACCGACTGTCCGGAAAAGACAAGAGACTTCTGTTCCGCCTATATCGACAAGAGCAAACCCTGCTGGGAGCTCAACCGCATGATATGTAACAGTGAACCCGGCAGGATATGTGAAGACTGCATTGTCTATATCTCACAGGTGGTCGGGAAACTATCGGAACCAGAGCCTGATTAGGGTTTTGCACGCTGGAAATCTATCTTTTCAGGTCTGAACTCCGGGTCCACCAAGTATGCCTCATCAAAATACTTCCTTGCCTCCTGGTACCTGCCAAGCTCATACAGGGCGTATCCCATAAGGTAATATGCTGATGGTTCCGGTCTTTTCTGCAGGTAATCCCTCAGTTCCTTAACCGCTTCCTTGAATTTGCCCTCTTTATACAGGTAGAGCGCATGGTCATAAGTGCCGTTTGGCTGGGCATTCAGAATACCTGGAACCATTATCAGTGACAAAGAGATTATCATAACAAAACATAAAACAACCCTTTTCATACCATCCTCCTTTGGTGTTTGATTAGTCATTACCTCTTCCGCCAAACAAACTCTTTAACAACTTCCTCAATCTGTTCATGTACTTCCACTCAGGCTCTGTCCCGTCTATAAAATACTCCTCTACGGAGTTGGCTGAATTATTAAGGACCTGCAAGCCTGTCTCTTTATCTATGTAATATTTTACAACATTATCAGGTTTAATGAAATCCCCTGTGTCACCTTTTGTAACGGCCCTCATGAAATTCAGCCAGATGGGGGCAGCCACCCTTCCACCACTCATGCCATTGCCCAGGGATGCAGGGTTATCATAGCCAACCCATATTCCGGCAAGCAGCCCGGGGGTATAGCCAACAAACCAGGCATCAATGAAGTTGTCTGTCGTCCCGGTCTTTCCGGCAGACGGCACCTTGAGTCCTGCAGCCCTTCTGCCCGTACCTCTCTGTATTACATCTTCCAGCATACTGGTTACAAGGTAAGCCACCTCAGGTGAAGTTACCTTAGAACCCTCGGGAATATTAAACTCAAGAATGCGTCCATCAGAAGAGACCACCTGTTTTATGGCTACAGGGTTCATTCTGACCCCTTCATTTGCAAAGACAGTATAGCACATCGTGAGCCTCAGGGGAGAAACCGTCAGGGAGCCAAGTGCAAGGCTGAGGTCATACGGAATGTTTCCTTCAAACCCGCAGGCCTTGGCAAAAGAGACGAGGTCTTCCACTCCAAGAGATTCTGCAAGCCTTACAGTGGCCACATTGAGAGAATTTACCAATGCCTCCCGCAACCTTACAGGGCCGGAATATTTCCTGTCATAATTAACAGGCTCCCACTGCCCGCCATCTCCTGTGGGATAACTTATTTGTTCATCCTTTATTATGGTTGCCGGGGTCAGGCCCTTTTCCAGGGCAAGGGCATAAACAACGGGTTTGAATGCTGAACCAGCCTGCCGTCTTGCACTCAGGACACGGTTGAACTGACTTTTTCTGAAATCGTACCCGCCTGCCATCGCCTCTATATATCCGGTTCTGGGTTGCACTGCAATCAGGGCCCCCTGAACAAGGGGCTCCTGCTCCAGCGATACATAAGCAACACCATCCTCTATCTTTATCAGTTTCACAAGGATTACATCCCCGGTAGAGAGCAGTTTTTCAAGGTTGAAGGTCTCCTGATAGAGAGGGGTCTTCTGTTTTGGCTTAAAAACCCTTCTTGCCCACAGGGCATCCCTTAGCTTCAGAATACCATAGGCACCGTTGACCTTCAGAATGGCCTTGTCTCTGTATACTCTGAGCACAGTTGCCCTCAACAGCTCCCCTTTCAGGGAGGAGAGCACGTCCGCCCTGGCAATAGAGCCGAGTTCCTTCTGCACATCCACTCCATCGATATGTCCTGTCACTCCCCTCCAGCCCCTCTGCTTGTCCACGGCCTCAAGCCCTTCCCTCAGTGCCCTCCTGGCCTGAATCTGGGCCCATCTTCTTAACGTGGTGTATACGCGGAGGCCACCCTTATAAACCATCTCAGTGCCATACTCCTCTTCAAGGTAATTACGCACATAGCTTAAAAAATACCCGTAACCCTCTTTTTTAGCACTAGCATTCAAGAGCCTCAAACCCTTTTTTGCAGCCCTGCGCCTCTCGGATGGCCTCAAAAACCCCTCTTTTTCCATCCGCATTAATACGAGCTTCATCCGGTCTTCAGCCCTTCTAATGTTTTTGTATGGGGAGTAGTATCCGGGGGATTTAAGAAGCCCGGCAAGCATTGCAGCCTCTGTAAGGTCTATCTCCCTGACCGACTTGCCAAAATAGACCCTTGAAGCCATCTCAACACCGTAAGCCCCCTCACCAAAATAAGTCCTGTTCAGATAGAGCTCCAGTATCTCCTCTTTTGAGAGTTCCCTCTCTATCCTCATTGCAAGTATCGCCTCCCGGAACTTGCGTCTCAGCGTCTTTTCATGGGAAAGATAGAGAATCTTGGCAAGCTGCTGCGTAATTGTACTGCCCCCCTCCTTGAACCTCCAGTGAACAATATCCTTTCCCAGGGCGCGCATAAGTGCAAAGTAATCAAGCCCCTTGTGCTCAAAAAACCTCGAATCCTCAGTTGCAAGCACTGCGTAGACCAGATACTGAGGGATTTCACTGATACCCACATACCTGCCCCGTTCCATCTTGAACTCACCAATAAGCACATTGTCACTGGCATAAACCTTTGTCACAGCCGCCGGTTTGTATGATTTCAACTGCTCCACTGACGGGAGGTCCTTCAGGATAAAGAAATAGAAAGCCACACCCGACAATATGAGCAGAAGGGATGAGATTTTAATGATTGTCCTGATTTTCACGCTTCTTTATAATAACTCAAAACCAGTGACTATGTGGTACTTCCAGAGAATGGGGTGTTTGACGAAAAAAACGAAAACCCTGTAAAATCAAGCACGGGAGTGAATGGGGCTCTGGTGTCCCCCTCGGACTTCAAATCCGGTGTTCCCTGCCAAAAGCGGGGAAGGTGGGTTCGATTCCCACTCGCTCCCGCCAATATTTTTCTTCTTTTTAGACAAGTTATTAACCCGGCAAATAAAAGCAGAGTTTTTAGCTGGTTAAGAGGTACTGCATACGTTATCAGCTTTAACAGAATCTTCGATGAGTTGCTCTGCGCTCATAACGGATAATGCAGCTTCCGCAACGAACGCGATACCATCTGTAGCAAACCAGGCGGTTAATTGTGCAACAGCTATCACACCAGTTTTCATCCAATCCCACCATGACATCTCGTCTTTAACTACCTTCAAGGCCGCTTTAAAGCCACCATACCACATGCTTCTTCACATGCCGTCAGGCCTGCTATCTCAAGTCTTTCGCGCTCAGCATATATGGCAGGTTCAATCAAACGAAGAGGCGAGTCGGTCTTCGGGGTCTTATCGTTTACAATATGATCAATAATCAGCTCTTTGTTACGGCTGATATTTTCTGCCTCTTCGGGAAACCATTCCCTAACCTTATCCAGGGCTTGTTCAACCTGGGTTCTGCTTAATTTTTCCATAAACAAATTCCTCCTGTCTTCCGTTCCCGGGCTTATTTATCTTTACTGCTTGAATAAATGCACCACTTGTGGTTAAGTCATCATCGGAAATAGATTTAAATCTTGAAGCAAGGTCATCTATAGTGAAACGTGATTTAGATTTGATTTTTTTATCACATACAACCCTGAAGCCTTCTTCTTTCATGATCGCAACATGTGTTGAATGCGGTTCTCTGTTAAGCAGGTATGGCCTTTTTCCTCTTAGTAGTTTCCACGTGAAATCCGAATACACCCAGTGACCATTCCATTCACCAGCGGTTCCGTGGCACTTAAAATCAATCTGATTTGATATGTAACCAGTTGGCTTCAGCCATAAGCGCATGGATTTGTATGTATTCCGCAAATCATCAACATGCTCAAGAACTGCTTGAGAATAAATCATATCTATAGATTCTTTTTCAAGAATACTCGCATCATACCAGGGAACTTTATATTGTATCAACGATTCATTAAGTTGAGGATGGCTGATTGCATCCCTGATTTTCTCTATTCGTGATTTTTCCAATGCATGCTGTAATCTGTTTTCATCCAATATATCAGAAGGAAAATCATATCCATCTAAATATGGCTTAAGTTTTGGAAACTCATCCTCTCCGGGAATAGCTGCTCTATTTTTAAAAAGTGTTACAAGTCCGTCAAATATCTTCAGATTTCTTTCGGTGTTTGCGTATTCAACGATATCAAAAGCAAAGTATTTGTCACATCCAGAGATTAAGGCGGCTAACCCGATACCTAAAGAATCACCCGGACCTAATTCTGCCACTATTTTAGGATATGGATTGAGCCCATTGCTTTTTGCCATTACTAAATGCCGCAACCAGACAGAATAGCAATATCTATCGGAGTCCGTTCCCCCTGTTCCTTTTGTCCGGTATACTCGCGGTACAAAGGTTGCGATGCCATAGATTAGCTGTCTTAGTTTCATCTTTCCTTCAACTTGATTTTCAGTTCTCAACGCAGAAGAATATATTAACTGCTTTCATGATAACCGGCAGATTTTAGAAAATTCCAGGTTGATATATAGTGCAAAAAGCATGGATTTAAAATCAAACAAGCAAGCAAATGTAGCACGTGGAAATAGAAGCTGTCAATGTTTTAATGAAATTCCGGGTAATCATTTTTAGGGCTGTCTCGTAACTTTTTGTCCTTACCTGCAAAAAGTGAATGCCAGGAGGATACAAGTAAACAAGAAGTTGACAAGGCAATAGAGAAGACCTTAGTCTTACGATTCAACGGCTGGGTCCTGTTCTTTTCACTTTGCCTCAGCTGCATGTAAGATGCTAACAGGAAAAGCACTAAGTCAACGTAGTCAATAGGATGTCCGTAAACTTAGCCCAGCACCTCAGAATACGAATGGATATCAGTGAGTGAACAAACCGGCACCTTTTCGTAATCCGGGATTATTAACCGGAATTACCTGGACAGTTGCATAAAAATATTATGTATGCGAATATGTTATTAAGACCACTCTTAATGATAATAGTTTTTGAGTAATTTTATTTGTATTTTTCGGCTTCACCTTACGCTTGTCTTGCTATGCCGGGGAATGCTTTTGTTTGTTGAACTTTTGAGTGGCCTGGCTTTAAGTGATATAGACTTATTAGAGTTTTAAATAGCTTTAGAGCGGTTTTTTTTTGACAAAAACAGCATGGTTGTGATAGATTTATGTGCCTTCAGGAGGCTCATTAAAAATACTTCTATTTTTATAAAAAATTATGAAGAAATTATGAAGAAATTAAACAAATCAAAAAAACTCTTCAAAAAAGCACAAAATTTTATCCCCGGCGGCGTCAATAGTCCTGTCAGGGCATTTAAGGCTGTTGGGGGCAGTCCACTCTTCATAGCTTCAGCAAAGGGATCAAAGATCCGTGATGTGGATGGTAACGTATATATAGATTACGTGCTCTCCTGGGGTCCGATGATACTTGGTCATGCTCACCCCGCAGTGGTCAGGGCATTAAAGGCAGCAGTAGAGCTGGGAACAAGTTACGGAGCGCCAACGGCCCTTGAGATAAAACTCGCAGAGATGGTTCTAAAGGCATATCCCTCTATGGATAAAGTAAGGATGGTAAATTCGGGCACCGAGGCAACAATGAGTGTAATCAGGGTAGCCAGGGGGGTTACGGGAAGGGACAAGGTTGTCAAGTTTGAGGGATGTTATCACGGCCATGCCGACGGTCTTCTGGTAAAGGCAGGCTCTGGTGCAGCCACCTTTGGTGTTCCGGACAGTCCGGGGGTTCCGGGGTCTTATGCAAGGAATACCCTGACAGTACCCTTTAATGATCTTAAGACTGTAAAAGGTGTTATTGAGAAGGACTGGAAGAATATAGCCTGTGTAATTATTGAGCCCGTGGTTGGCAATATGGGATGCGTCCTTCCGAAAAAGGGTTTTCTTGAAGGTTTAAGGAGGCTTACAAAAAAATTCGGGATTGTTCTTATCTTTGATGAGGTCATGACGGGATTCAGGGTCTCCTATGGAGGGGCCCAGGAATACTATGGCATAAAGCCTGATATGACGTGTCTTGGCAAGGTGATAGGCGGCGGTCTGCCTGTAGGCGCCTATGGGGGCAGGGCAGAGATTATGTCAGAGGTTGCACCAGTTGGACCCGTGTATCAGGCAGGCACTCTTTCAGGCAATCCCCTTGCCATGACCGCGGGTATAGAGACACTGAAGGCCCTCTCTAAAAAAGGGGTGTATGAGAGGCTGGAGGAAAAGGCCCGGGCATTGGAGGAAGGTCTTAGGGATGCCTCAATGCGGGCAGGAGTAAAGACCAGATTTTACAGGGCTGGAACCATGTTCTGTACGTATTTTACAGACAGGAATGTCCATGATTACAGTACTGCAAAACTATCTGATACTGAAAGTTTTGCAAGGTTCTTCAGGGGGATGTTGAAAAGGGGGGTGAATATTGCTCCGAGCCAGTTTGAGGCAGGGTTTATCTCACTTGCACATTCCGGCCGGGATATTGACAAGACTATAGGGGCTGCGTACGAGGCGATGAAAGATATATAGCATCTGTTGTGATGCTCGCCGGCTAAAACCTAAATAAAAAAATAATAAAGAGCCGGTGACCCACTAACAGAAAACCAACGACCTATGAGGTGAAAGCGATGAAGTGGTTGAGTTGGGTAAAAGAAAGCCTCACTTTAAAGGGAAAGATAATTATTGCTGTGCTGCTCCTTGTAATAATTATCGGTGGTGGTGTAGTAGCCTTCAAGTTTTATGATTTCACCCAGAACAACCCGAAGTTCTGCATCAGCTGTCATCTAATGAAACCTGCCTATGATGCCTGGAAGAAGAGTGAACATACCGGAATCAACTGTCATGAGTGTCATCACCTTACCATTCCCGAGCAGAACAGACTCCTGATTACTTTTGTCCTCCGCAGGCCCAAGAGTGTCCCGCCAAGACACGGCAAGATAATAGTCCCCTGGAAGTATTGCATTGAATGTCATTGGGAGAAAGACAAGAAGTATCCAGATGCCAAAAAGATAAACGACTCCAGGATGCATGCAAAGCATTACTTTATGGAAAAGATAGAGTGCTCCAAGTGTCATGGGTATGAAGTGCACAAGTTTACACCGGAGGAGAGATTCTGTCTCCGGTGCCATCAGGGCAAGGAGGTGCATGGTATTGGAATGGAGGGTCTTGCATGTCTGAACTGCCACACAGACAGGACAGTAGACCTGAGACCAGGGCGAAAGAAGTGTCTTTTCTGTCACGGTAACGAACAGGTAAGAAAAGAACTGATAGCAGATGACACAATTGACGTCCAATTCTTTCAGCCTGGTAAAGCAATGATCAAAAAGGCTGACAAGATTAATGTTCCCAAGGATGCACCAATGCAGTTCTTCTGTTACAAGTGCCATAAGCCTCACGCAAAGATAATGCCGGTTTACGGGACATGCCTGAACTGTCATCCCCGGATACTGAATGTGGGCAGACACAAGTTGCATATCCAGACAATGGGGCTTGAATGTAAAACCTGTCATTTGCCGCATTCTTGGAGGGTAACAAAGGAGCAGGCAAAAACTACCTGTACTAAATGCCATGAATACAGGGATCCGCTTACTTTTATTGGCCCTGAGGGCTGAATTATAGATAAAGCTGGCAGTACAGTTTTTCTGATATTTAAGTTATAAACTTACATAATTAAAACAAGAGGAGGCAAGTTTATGAGTAGTCATGTATTGCGGCCCTTGTGGGTAGTGATAGGTGTTGTTGCACTTATCCTTGTCGCAAGATACCTTATTGTTCCGTCGGATTTTGGAATTCAGGAAAGAGGGTTCATGTACGGCTATCATCGAAAGAGCAATGAGGCTGACTGGAAGGCGTTCAAGGTAAAGTATCAGACGAGAAAGTACTGTAAGGATTGCCATTCAGACAAGTATGAATCCATCATGTCTTCAAAGCATAAAATAATTCAGTGCGAAAACTGTCATGGGCCTGCTATTGACCACCCTGAAGATCCCGCAAAGCTCGTTGTCAACAAAAGCAGGTCGCTCTGTATCAGGTGCCATGCCCAGCTCCTTTATCCACGGACCCAGAGGGCAAAGATCAAAGGCATCAATCCGGAAGAACATAATGTGGGGATGGAGTGCAGTATGTGTCATAACCCGCATAAACCAGATATGGAGGGTTGGTAATGAGTATATCGCGAAGAGACTTTTTAATGTCCACACTCAAAGTTGCAGTGGCATCGGCACTTCCGCTGAGTGCCTTCAAGTTTCTGAGCCCTGCTGAGGCAAAGGCCGCTGTTGAGGCTGCCAACGTCAGATGGGGGTTCATTGTTGACACATACAAGTGTGTTGGCTGCGGGTTCTGTGTGAAGGCATGCAAGATAGAGAACGAAATCCCCTATGATGCACCTGTCACCAGAACCTGGGTTGAGAGATACCTGATCCTCAAAGACGGGCGGATGATTGCGGATACGCCCCTGGGGGGAAGGGATGGTTTTACCGAACTGAAGATACAGGACGAGGTAGTAGAGCCGAAAGAGGTTGCCAAGGCCTACTTTGTTCCAAAGCTCTGCAACCAGTGTGAAAACCCGCCCTGCGTTCAGGTATGTCCTGTAGGGGCAACCTATCAGACAGCAGACGGGGTTGTGCTTATCGACAGGACGTGGTGTATTGGATGTGGATACTGTATTATGGCATGCCCTTATGGCGTGAGGTTTTTCCATCCTGTATACAAGGTTGCAGAAAAGTGCACTTTCTGTTATCACCGTATCCATAAAGGCATGAAGACAGCCTGTGTGGATGCATGTCCGTTTGGTGCAAGGCAGATAGGCAATCTGAAGGACCCGAATGATCCTGTTACAAAGATAATCATGACGGAAAGGGTTGCTATTTTAAAAGATGAATACGGAACCAAACCCCAGGTTTATTACATTGGCCTGGATGAAAATGTGAGGTGATAAAATGACGGAAGCATGGACGTACCCGGAAGCTTTATGGACGGTCAAAGATCTCTTTGTCTAT
This sequence comes from Nitrospirota bacterium, assembly GCA_035873375.1. NCBI lineage: Bacteria > Pseudomonadati > Nitrospirota > Nitrospirota bacterium. The sequence continues at coordinate 27,740 of JAYWMQ010000061.1, forward strand.
CCGAATGAGTATATTTACTGGAGCATCCAGATAGTGATGTACCCATTGATGACAGGGCTGGTCGCAGGCGCCTTTGTCCTTTCGTCCCTCTACCATGTCTTTGGACTGGAAGACCTTAAGGATATGGCCAAGTTCTCCCTTGTCTTCTCTTTTGCCCTGCTTATAGTAGCACCCATGCCGTTGATGTTTCATCTGCAGCAGCCGTTAAGGGGTATGGAGGTCTTCTTTACCCCCCATTTCACCTCTGCAATCTCCGCCTTCGGCATAGTCTTCTTCTCATACTCAATAATTGTGGTTACCGAGATATGGTTTGTCTACAGGAAATTTTTTGTTGAGCAGTCCATTGCCTTAAAGGGTAAGGAGGGCATCGGTAACAGTCTTAAGCAGTTGTTGTATTCGGTCCTTACACTCGGGGCTTATGATATCGGTGAAAAGGCATTGCATAAGGACAAGAAGGCAATAAAGATACTTGCAGGCATCGGTATACCCGTTGCCTGCTTTCTGCACGGTTATGCAGGCTTCATATTCGGCTCAGTCAAGGCGAACGCGCTATGGATGACACCGCTTATGCCCGTAATATTTATCATGTCGGCCATTGTTTCCGGTATCGCCCTCTGTATGTTGACCTATATAGTGATAATGGAGTGGAAGAAGTTCAGGATCAAGACCTCCAGGAAATCCTGGGAGGTTACGGCTGCGGATGTTGGCGGGGCAGAGATCGATCTTATCAAAAATACCGCAAAGTACCTCGTCGGCTTTATGATAGCTGCAATAACCCTGGAGATTCTTGACCTTGTATTCAGGGGATATACGGCAGTGAAGTCCTGGGAGATACTCCGCTCCGTTATATACGGGAAGGATTTTGTTGATATTTTTATCCTCCAGTATGGCTTCGGTAACCTTCTTCCTTTTCTTATGCTCGTGATACCCGGACTCACGATAAGGAGGACAGCGTTTGCCCTCGCGCTGGTTATCTTCGGGGTATTTATGATGAGGTGGAATGTTGTAATCGGCGGACAGGCCTTTTCTCTCTCCTTTGCCGGATATATGCATTACAACATACCTTTTATTCCCGATACCCTCGATGCCTATAAAGAGGGGTTTTTTGGCGCACTTACCATCGGCCTGATGCCCTTTGGCCTCTTCTGGGTTATTAATAAATTTATCCCATCGCTGAAGTATCATAAATAAAGGCTCCCAAAGTAAATGTTACCAATCCCGGGATGGCAGGAAACAACCTGCCATCCCGGGATTTTTTGACCGTATTTGTTTTAAAATTTAATTGTGTCATTATACTCCCCGAATAGAACCCCGGAGGTCTCCTGTAAACCGGGAGAAACACCCCTGCAGATAACAGGCCTGAATATAGAGGTTCTGCCACCCCGGATATCCCTCCCGGCCGTAAGGGGTTGACGGATGGAAAAAAACAGTAAAAAGGAACTCTGGCGGCAGCTCCTGGATGCAAGTGCAATCCCGTTGAATCTCGTGGCTGCCACATTTGTGGGTTTTGCCATTGGTTATGGTCTTGATAAATTATTCGGAACCTCTCCCTATCTCACGATAATTTTTTTCATCCTGGGTATCATTGCAGGGTTCAGGGAGCTGTTCAGATACGCAAGGAGAATGGAACGTGAAGATGATAAAAAGGATAAATAGGCAGGCGGTACTCATACTCATTCCCTTATCCCTCCTGTCTGCCCTGATAGAATGGAAAAGACTGCCCCTCAGTATTCTGACAGGCGGGGCACTCGCCCTTGTTAACCTGAAGGGCCTTCACTGGGGTGTGCTCGGGCTGACGAATCCTGAGGCAGCACGGGGAGCAATGGGGAAACTCCTCTTTTTCAGTATGTTCAGGCTCCTGATAGTCTTTATTATACTTACGGCGCTCCTGTATTTCAGACTCATAAATATCTTCGGTGCACTTACCGGTCTGACGGTCGTTTTTATATTAGTGATGAAGGAAGGGTTGGTGGAGGCAAGGAGGTTGTGAAATCACGGAAAGCCGCAGTTTATCCTACAGGCCGGTCGGGAAATCCCCCCATCCCTTGTTGCATAAAACCTCGCTGATTATTTAAAATTAAAGTATGGTTTCTATTCTTAAAAAAATATTCGGGACAAAGAATGACAGGGAGATTAAGAGGATCTGGCCCATGGTTGATCATATCAACAGCCTGGAGCCTGATTTCTCTGCGCTCTCAGATACGCAGCTGAGGGACAAGACGGAAGAGTTTAAGCGGAGGATTGAGGAGGGGGAGACACTTGATGACATCCTCTATGAGGCATTTGCACTCGTGAGGGAGACATCAAGGAGGCTTCTCCATATGAGGCATTTTGATGTTCAGATTATCGGTGCCATAGTCCTTCACGAGGGAAAGATCGCTGAGATGAAGACTGGTGAAGGCAAGACCCTTGTTGCAACCATGCCCGTCTATCTGAACGCCCTTGATGGAAGAGGCGTCCATGTGGTGACCGTCAATGATTATCTTGCAAAGAGGGATGCCCAGTGGATGAGCCCTTTATATCATCACCTCGGCCTCTCTGTTGGTGTTATACAGCATGATGCCTCTTTTCTTTATGACCCCGAGTCCCGCTCCGACGACAAACAGCATGACAGGTTCAGGCCATGCTCCCGCAAGGAGGCCTACGGCGCTGACATAACTTATGGAACAAACAATGAGTTCGGCTTTGATTACCTCAGGGATAATATGAAGTATGAGATTGCGGACTACTGCCAGAGGGAGCTGAACTATGCAATAGTTGACGAAGTGGACAGCATCCTGATTGACGAGGCAAGGACACCGCTTATCATTTCAGGTCCGTCAGAGGAATCGACTGACAAATATTATAAAATTGACCGGATAATACCAAAGCTTCAGAACGAGGTTGACTTCACAATAGATGAAAAGGCAAAAACAGTCATACTCACGGAAGAAGGCAGCATAAAGGCTGAGCAGCTCCTTGGTGTGGACAATCTTTTTGACCCCGTCAATATAGAACTTGTTCACCATGTGTTACAGGGCCTTAAGGCCCACCATCTCTTTAAGCGTGATGTGGATTATGTTATTAACGATGGGCAGATTATCATAGTGGATGAATTCACAGGCAGGCTGATGCCCGGAAGACGCTGGTCGGACGGACTTCATCAGGCAATCGAGGCCAAAGAGGGGGTGAAGATCGAGAGCGAAAATCAGACCCTTGCAACCATAACCTTCCAGAACTATTTCCGTATGTATAACAAACTTGCAGGTATGACCGGTACTGCCGATACAGAGGCCGAGGAGTTTGCAAAGATCTATAATCTTGACGTACTGGTGATACCCACAAACAAGCCAATGGTACGTATGGATTATCCCGACATGATATACAAGACGGAAACTGCCAAGTTTAATGCAGTGCTTGATGAGATAGAGGACTGTTACAAAAAGGGCCAGCCCGTACTTGTGGGCACGATATCAATTGAGAAATCCGAACTGCTCAGCAAGATACTCAAGAAGAAGGGTATTCCACACACTGTTCTTAATGCAAAGCATCACGACAAAGAGGCCCAGATAATATCCCAGGCAGGCAGTCCCGGTGCCGTTACCATTGCAACCAATATGGCAGGCAGGGGAACGGATATAGTGCTTGGAGGAAACCTGGATGCCATTATGGAGGATATTTTAAAGAAGAAAAAAGACCCGTCGGAAGAGGACAGGGAAGAGGCATTAAAGCGTGCCGAGGTTATCTGCCGGGAGAACCGTGACAAGGTTGTGCAGGCCGGAGGATTGCATATTCTGGGCACAGAGAGACATGAGTCAAGGAGGATCGACAACCAGCTCAGGGGACGTTCAGGCCGTCAGGGAGACTCGGGTTCTTCAAGGTTCTACCTCTCTCTTCAGGACGACCTTATGCGCATATTCGCCTCAGACAGGATATCAGGGTTGATGGGCCGGCTCGGGATGGATGAGAGCATACCGATAGAGAACAGGATCGTCTCCAAGGCGATTGAGAACGCACAGAGACGTGTGGAGGCCCATAACTTTGACATAAGAAAGCATCTCATTGAATATGATGATGTGATGAATAAACAGAGGATAGAGATCTATGCCTTCAGAAGGGAGATACTGGAGTCGGAATCTCTCAAAGAGAAGATAGATGAGTTAATCGAGGAAATAGTTGATTCCCTTCTGGACATGTATTGCCCCGAAGACCGTCACGCCGAATACTGGGATATTAAGGAACTGAACAATTCCATTTACGGCATCTTTGGTCTCAAGTCCGAAAAGGCCTCCGAAATATCGGGCATTGAGGCACTTCGAGAGACGATTATTGGAGAACTGAAGGAATACTACGAAAACAAGGAGAAGGAGATTGGCAGTGATCTGATGCGGTATCTGGAGAAGATCATAACGCTCCAGGTGGTGGATAATCAGTGGAAGGACCATCTCCTGGCCATGGACTATCTCAAGGAGGGCATCGGCCTGCGGGGCTATGGACAGAAAGACCCCCTTGTTGAATATAAACGTGAAGCATTCGACATGTTTTCAGACATGACTGAACGTATAAGGACCGAGGTCCTGACAAGGCTTTACAGGGTACAGGTGAGATCAGAGGAAGACGCATCAAGGGTCTCGCAACAGCACCAGTTAAGTCTTGTGTACAATCGTGGCAACGGTGGTGAGGCACAGCGGCCTGTAAGGAAGTCGAAGAAGGTCGGCCGTAACGAACCATGTCCCTGCGGCAGTGGAAGGAAATATAAAAAATGCTGTGGAGTAAATGCCTAAAATACTTGTTATAGCTCCCCCCTCCAAGGATCCAACCCCTATATTACATGATTGCGGCTTTAATGATTTGACCCTGAAAAAGGAACTTCCGGTAAAACAGGACAGCCCTGACTTTCCCCCGGATATTATTATTCTTAACGAAGGTCTCACAACCAGAAAGGGTCTTCAGCAGCTGGATAAGGCATTTCCCTCGGTACCCAAGGTTGTCCTGTCAGCTAAAAAAAACAGGAGACTCTCCTTTATTAAGGACAGACCCCTCTCCGATTTATTAATAAATCCTGAATGCAAAGAGCTTATAGACTCAATAAAAAGACTGGAATATGAGAGAGGGCTGATTACAGAGAACCTGTATCTGAAAAAGGAAGGCGCTACCCTTTCCAGATTGACGGATCTTTTTGATGAGATAAGCCGTATACTGAAGGGCTCGGATGAACTGGATGATGTCCTTTCAAGGATAATGAACAGGATAAAATCCGAGGTAGGGGCAAGGGGCTGGGCAATACTGTTAAGGGATGACAAGAGGAACGAATTATACGTTATGCAGGCCTCTGCTAAAAAGAGCAAACGGTCGAGAAACTGCAGGCTGAAGGTCGGTGAGGGTATTGCAGGATGGGTTGTTGAAAAAGGAAAGCCCGTGATTGTTAATGATGTTAGCGAGGACAAGCGGTTTCTTTCAGGAATTGACGGGTATCCCGGAGTTAATACAAGGTCTGTCATGACGGTTCCAATCGGAGACAGGGACGGGGTCCTTGGCGTAATTGAGATGATAAACAAGAGAAGCCCGGGGGGCTTTACCAGTGATGACATCAGACTTGTGACAAAACTCTCCGGTCTTGTCGCCACAGCAATCAACCTGATAACCGTTCATCAGAAGATGGCAGAGCTCGCCATAACCGATGACCTCACAAAGCTCTTTAATTCAAGATATCTTCAGAGGACCCTCGACATGGAGATTGAACGGTGTAAACGTTATAAAACCTCCATCTCTCTTATCTTTATGGACATTGATTATTTCAAGCATATCAATGACAGGCACGGTCACCTTGTTGGCAGCAAGGTACTGGTTGAAGTTGGACAGTTCCTGCTGAAAAAGCTCCGGTCAGTGGATATTGTAGCCCGTTACGGAGGCGATGAGTTCGTTATAGTCCTGCCGCAGACATTCCCCAGATACGCAGCCCAGATAGCTGAACGGCTCAGAAAGACGATTGCAGCTACAGTCTTTTTGAAGAAGGAGGGATACAGTATCAGGCTGACCGCAAGTTTTGGTGTTGCTTCGTATCCGGAAACTGCAAATTCAAAGGAAGACCTCATGCGGCTTGCCGATGAGGCTATGTATAAGGTAAAGTACCAGACAAGAAATGGTGTTTATGCTATAATCTAATAAAATATTCAGGACTTCTTCTCGTGGATGCAGACAAACACGGATTATCAGTGTTGGCATTGTTTTGAAATGGTAAATAATGGCACTTTTTAATTACGCTACAAAAGAGATTACTCTAAAGATAGTTTATTATGGGCCGGGGCTTAGTGGCAAGACCACAAACCTCCAGCACCTTCATTCCGTACTGAGTCCCGAGAGAAGGGGCAAGCTCCTCTCACTCGCTACCGAGGCGGACAGGACCCTCTTTTTTGATTTCATGCCGGTAGAGCTGGGTAAAATAAAGGACTTCTCGATAAGGTTTCAGCTTTATACCGTTCCCGGCCAGGTGAGGTACAATGCAACGAGAAAACTTGTGCTGAAAGGGGCTGACGGCGTGGTCCTGGTTGCAGACTCTCAAAGAATGATGAGGGAACAGAACAGTGAGAGTCTCGCAAACATGAAAGAAAACCTCCTGGCCAACAACCTTAACCCCGAGGAAATCCCGATTATCTTTCAGTACAACAAAAGGGACCTTGATGATATCATGTCAGTGGATGAGATGAACAGGGAACTCAACCCGAACGGCTTCCCTTATTTTGAGGCCGTTGCAGTAGATGGTCAGGGTGTCAGGGAGACATTTGATACTGCAACAAAACTCATACTCAAGTATATTTCCAGAAAGCACAGGATCGATGTAAAGTTGACAGAGAAGGTTGAAAAACCCTTACCGAAACCCCCGGTAGCTGAGCCTGTAGTTGATCCGCTACTTGAGCCTATAGTTGAACCTGTCGTCGAGCCGCTACTTGAGCCTGCAATTGAACAGCCGGCCTATAATCCTACCCCAAGGCCCGCACCTGCAGAGCCCAGGGGGCCTGATATAACCCTCTTCCTGAAAGATATCACTTCCACCCTGAGTGACCTCAGAGAACAGATCGAGCGGGTGGAGAAGTCCGTAGATAACAGCAGGGATGCACACAAGGAAAAAGTCAGGTATGATCTTGCCGTTCAGAAGTTTGACAAGGCAATGTCGGATATCCGGGGAAAACAGGAGAAACTGATGTCAATGCTGCAGGAAATAAAGGCATCAATTGATAATGCAAAGACAAAGAAGCGGTGGTTCTTCTTCGGTTAAAGTCTCTCCAGTGTTGAGAGCAAGGCCTCAGCCTTTTTCAGACTTTCATAGTATTCCCTTTCCGGCACCGAGTCCGCCACTATCCCGGCCCCGGCCTGAACATAGGCCCTTCCGTCCTTTATCACAAACGTCCTGATAACAATGTTCATGTCCATATCACCGCTGAAACCGATGTAGCCGATGGAACCGGTATAGGGTCCCCTGACAACGGGTTCGAGTTCATCTATAATCTCCATGCACCTCACCTTTGGCACCCCTGTGATTGTACCCCCCGGAAAGGTGGCCCTCAAGAGGCTGAAGGCATCCCTTTCTGCCGAGAGGACGCCCCTTACATTGGATACGATATGGATTACGTGCGAATAATCCTCTGTTGTCATCAATTCATCAACCCTGACAGTGCCGTAGCTGCAGACCCTGCCAAGGTCGTTTCTTTCGAGGTCAATGAGCATTATATGCTCTGCCCGTTCCTTTTCATTAAGCAGAAGGTCAGCCCTCAGTCTCTCGTCCTCTGCTGCAGTGGTGCCCCGGGGTCTTGTACCGGCAATTGGTCTTGTATCGGCAATGCCCTCCCTCAGCCTGATTAGTCTCTCGGGAGAAGAGCTTACGATCTGGTAGTCTCCGAAATCCACGAATGCAGAGAAAGGCGATGGGTTTATCTGTCTCAAAATCGAATAAAGTCTCCACGGGGATGCTTTTATATCAGCAGAGAGTCTCTGGGAAAGATTTGCCTGAAAAATATCACCTGCATGGATGTATTCCTTTGCCCTGACCACCATATCCATGTAATTTTTTTTTGTCATCTCATATACAATATCCGCCCGTCCATGTCTTTCAGGTACTACTGTATCCGTGGAATCGTCCCTGACACGGTTATATTCGTCAGTCATGCGGCAGAGAGAGTCACCGGCCTCATCATACATTCCGGGGTAGTGGAAATCGGAACTCCATTTCTCCACTTCTCCAGCACTCCATTTCTCCAGCACTCCAAGCCCCTCCCGCCTTGCCCCAGGGCAGACAATGGCATAAGCCTTTCTCTCTGTATGGTCGAATGCAAACAGCCTGTCAACGAGAAAAAAATGGGCATCAGGTATCTGCAGTTCATCTGCTGCCGTCTTTGGCAACCCTTCAAGGTAGTGGACAAAGTCATAGCTGAGCAGGCCGATTGCCCCGCCCTGAAAGGGTGGCAAGTGGGGATTTTTTTTCTGTGGGTACGAAAGAAGGAGCTCTCTCACTCTTCCAAGCGGCCTTCTGTCAACAATCTTCAGGTCCTTACAACCCGCAACCCGCAACCCGCAACCCGCAACCCCTCCTGTGGAGACCTCCACAACCGAGTCCTTCACCTTAAACTCAAGATAGGGATCAATGGCAATAAAGGAGTATCTTCCAATCTTTTCAGACCCTTTAATGCTCTCAAGCAGCACTGTCCTGCTTGTCCTGAACCGTTCATAGACAGAAGCGGGTGCCTTATATGGCAGTTCAAGATAGAGGGGGGAGAGTAACACCTGTCCTGAGGATGACAGATGCGTCTTCTTTGCCTGTTGTATTTTAATAGTCATTACTCATTAGTCCCTGGTTATGAAAACCAGAGCCCCGTCAGGAAGAAAGCATCTCCAGGAGTATGAGTTCAGTGGCCTTCTCAGGGTCCGTTTGTGAGAGCACGGCCCTTCCGACCACGAGATAGTCTGCACCGCTACGGAGAGCCTCCTTGGGTGTCATGGTCCGCTTCTGGTCATCCGGTGGCGACCAGGAAGGTCTTATGCCGGGGGTGACAATGACAAAACCCGCCCCGATGGAGTTTCTTATTGCAGATACCTCATGCCCTGATGCAACCACACCGTCAAGCCCAGCACGATGGGCCAAGGCAGAGAGGTGTTTTACATGGGTCCTTATCCCATACTGATAGCCCATATCCTTTTTGAACTCATCCTGTGATATGCTCGTCAGCACTGTAACGGCGATTATCTTTGGCCTTGGCAGGTTCTCCTTCAGGCAGGTCTCCACTACCGTCTCACTCGTCCTCCTCATCATCTCAAACCCGCCGGAGGCATGCAGGTTGAACATGAAAACCCCAAGCCTTGTTACCACTACCGATGCCTTTACGACTGTATTGGGTATATCGTGGAACTTGAGATCAAGAAATACCTTCTTTCCCCTGTCATGGATCTTTTTTACGATGTCAGGTCCGGCGGTGGTAAAGAGCTCAAGCCCGACCTTGAAGGTCGTGACCCATTCGCTGAACCTGTCAACTATATCGAGTGCATGTACGGGGTCATTGACGTCGAGTGCAAGTATCAGTCTTTCCTTAGCCGGCAAATCTCCTCCTCAGGGCATGGTGGCTGCTATATCTTTGGTAGAGTAATCCCCTTCTGGGCCTGATATTTACCTGTCTTGTCCTTATAGGATACCTCACACGGCTCTGCAGCGCCGAGGAATATCAACTGAGCTATCCCTTCATTTGCGTATATTCTTGCCGGAAGTGGTGTTGTATTGGAAATTTCAATGGTGACATGCCCTTCCCACTCAGGCTCAAGCGGAGTAACATTCACCACTATACCGCATCGTGCATAGGTGGATTTTCCGAGGCAGATGACAAGTATATCCCTGGGGATTCTGAAGTATTCCACAGACCTGCCAAGCACAAATGAGTTCGGAGGGATAATGCACTCTGCCCCCTTGTAGTCAATAAAGCTCTCAGGGTCAAAGGATTTTGGGTCAATAACAGTGGTGTTTATATTTGTGAATATCTTGAACTCGTCGGATATGCGCATATCGTATCCATAGGAACTTACACCAAAAGAGACAACCCCGTCGCCCGCGTGGCTCTTGCTCAAGGGTTCTATCATCCCCTGTCCTGCCATATCCTTTATCCATTTGTCGTTTTTTACCATTTTAAACCTCCGTCTGTTGGTGTAATAACCGGGCTGTCAGGTTATAATGTAAATGTCGGTAAAAAAGCTTAACATAAAAAGGAAATTCTTAACAATAACTGGAGATCACCCGGGATAGCGATAGAGGCATTTTCGGAAGTTAGCGGACTTTCTAATGGTAATCCCTGGACATACGTACCCGTAAACCCGTGAAAAAATCCATACTCAGGAATATATCACCTACAGTTATAGCGCTTGGGGCCGTCAGCTTTCTGACCGACCTCTCAAGTGAGATGATCTATCCACTCCTGCCCCTCTTCCTCTCCACAGTCCTTGGTGCAGGGGCATTTGCCATCGGACTGATTGAGGGGATTGCGGAGATGACCGCCTCGGTTTTCAAGATTATTTCCGGCTATCTCACTGACAGGTCCGGCAGGAGGAGGCCCTACGTGGTATGGGGTTACACATTGTCCTCCCTGGCAAGACCCCTGATAGGCCTTGTCAGGCTGTGGCCGCTGGTGCTTGTCCTCAGGTTTGTCGACAGGATCGGCAAAGGGGTCAGGACATCTCCAAGGGATGCATTGATTGCAGATGTCACTGATTTGAGGTTCAGGGGCTGGGCGTACGGGTTTCACAGGGCCATGGACCATGCCGGTGCGATTGCAGGGCCCCTGGTTGCGGTCCTCCTGCTTAAAGTGTTTGACGTCTCATTAAGGACTGTTTTCCTCCTGTCCGCCCTGCCTGCTGCACTGGTTATCCTCATCGTGGTGATCTTTGTGAAGGAGAGGAGAGATGCTGATACGGTTTCAGAGAGCGGGGAAAAGGCAGGTTCAGCCCCTCAGGTTCCAGAGCACGGTACAGGGCACGGCAGTCTTAAGGACTTCAGGTTGTTTATGTTTGCCGTTGTTGTCTTTACCCTCGGAAATTCAACAGATGCCTTTCTCCTGCTGAGGCTTAACCATGCAGGGGTTGACGGGACAGGAGTTGCACTGTTATGGTCGGCTTTTCATATCGTAAAGATGGTTTCAACGCTTCTGGGGGGGAAGATATCAGACAGGATTGGACGGAAACCGATGGTCATAACCGGATGGATATACTATGCCGCCATCTATCTGCTGTTTGCTTTCCTTGAAACACGAGGGGTTCTCATCACGACATTCCTGCTGTATGGGGTCTATTTTGGCCTGACTGAGCCTGTTGAACGGGCATGGGTCGCCTCCCTTGTACCGCAGAAACTGATGGGAAGGGCTTTTGGTTACTACAACGGTGCCGTCGGCATCGCCTCCCTGCCCGCAAGCCTCATATTCGGCCTTATCTGGCAGAAGTGGGGTTATGAGTACGCCTTTATTACAGGCGGGTTGTTTGCACTGCTGGGGTGTGTATTGATTTCAGGGGTTAAAGAGGATAGGAGGGCTGGAGTTTGATGTTATACGCACACGCTAATAAGTTCCTGTTGAGGAAAACGAAAATCCAAAAGCTGTCATTCTGAATTTATTTCAGAATCTCAAAGAGGCCGGAACAGATAGATGCTGAATCAAGTTCAGCATGACAGTAGGGAGTTGTTATTCCGGATGGCGTTTTCTGGTTTGTCGTAAGGAACTATTTAACAGGACTAAGAGGAGGTACTCATGTTGACAGGGGCTGTAAGGGAGATCTTCCATACCAACCTTGGGGTAAAAAGGACCGAGAGGGTGCTTGTCTTTACTGACAGGCCCACCAAAAGAGACGTGGTGTCGGATGAGGACCTGCAGAGGTGGTTGAGGTTAAAGGATATTGCAATGCTGTTGGTGGAAACAGGAAGGGGTTTTGCCCGTGAGGTCATCTTCTACTGCTATCCCTCCAGGGGCGGACACGGGGTTGAGCCGCCTGAGGGCCTCTGGAAGGCAGCCTTTGGTGAGAAGGCCGTGGAGGCACTGAAGGAGAAAAAGCTCCTCAGGGCCATAATTCAAAAAAAGGCCTCACCCGGGAAGATAGAGGAGGCAGAAGAGATAATCAGGAGATACAGTGCGCATGCAGTGGATGTAGTGATTGCCCTGGCAAACTACTCCACAAGCCATACAAGGTTCAGGGACCTCCTTACCCGTGTATGCAGTGCAAGATATGCCAGTATGCCGCTGTTTGATGTCCGGATGTTTGAGGGGGCAATGGATGTGGACTGGAAGACCCTCCGGAAGAGGACAAAGGCCATAGCACAGTTGGTCAACAGGGCTGTCGAGGTGTTTATCAGCACCCCCAACGGAACCGGGATGAGGCTCTCCAAAAAGGGGCGAAGGGCCCTTGCTGACACAGGGGACCTGAAAAGGCCCGGCTCTTTTGGAAACCTGCCCGCCGGAGAGGTCTACTTTGCTCCCCTTGAGGGCACGGCAGAGGGAACGCTTGTCCTTGAATGGGCACCAACGAGGAGGCTCTCCTCTCCGGTCAGCCTCAGGGTAAGAGGCGGGAATGTAGAAGAGGTTGAGGGTGAGGACGATTTTGTATTTACACTGAGGGAGCGGCTTGCAGAGAGGAGGGAGAATGCAAACATTGCCGAGATCGGCATCGGCACCAACGACAGGGCCATAAGGCCGGACAATATCCTTGAATCAGAAAAGATCCTTGGCACCATACATGTTGCACTCGGGGACAACAGCTCCTTTGGCGGCAAGGTGAAAACACCGTTTCATCAGGACTTTGTATTCTTCCGGCCAACCGTGGTGCTTATATTCAGGGATTCATCAGAAGAGACCCTGATGAAGGACGGAAAGCGCTCCCGTTCCTTCTGAGCAGAAAACAGGCCGTTCCATTGCAATATCCTGTCTACTGAAAATACAGAGCAGCGTTGACAAGAACGGCGGGAACAATTGCAAAAGAAACGTTAATACTTTATAATATCAAAGGACAAAAATGCTCTGTACGGGCTTCTGTGCTTTAATGCCCCTGTGGTTACTTCAGAATCTGCGTCCCCGGCTTAAAGGAGTGGAGATTGAATGATTGGCTTTAAGGATGTTACCAGGATTTACGACAATATGACTGCCCTCAGAAAAGTCACCTTTGGAATCGAAAAAGGTGAATTTGTCTATGTAACAGGTCCAAGCGGTGCCGGCAAATCCACATTACTGAAACTGATCTACCTTGCAGAGAAACCTGATGATGGCACCATAAGAATTGCCGGGTGGGATACGGATACCCTCAGGGAATCCGCTATCCCCTATCTCAGGAGAAATATCGGGGTGGTGTTTCAGGACTTCAAACTACTTGCAAACCGCACGGTCTATGATAATATCGCCCTTGCACTGAGGATCAGGGGCTTTCGAGAGTCAGAGATAAAGGGACGGGTGCAGGATGCGTTAAAACTGGTGGGATTGAGGCATAAGAACGACAATTTTCCCGTTGCCCTCTCCGGAGGCGAACAGCAGAGGATTACCATAGCCAGGGCTATTGTTGGTGAGCCGACAGTGCTTCTTGCTGATGAGCCTACAGGCAACCTTGATGTTGACAATGCAGCCGGGATCATGAAGATATTTAAAGAGATCAATGCAAGGGGAACAACCATTCTGATCGCAACCCATAACAGGGAATTGTTCAGGAATACAGGACTGAGGGTCCTCTGGTTTGACAGTGGCAATCTTGTGTCAGATGAGGAAGGGTAAATGATTTATTCGATAAAGCTTGCCTTAAAAAGTCTATGGTTTGAAAAGTGGATTCATATGTTAACGGTTGTGACTATCGGGGTTGGGCTTTTTGTCCTTGGACTGATTTTCTTCTCCCTCTATAACATCGAGGGCATTACAAACAGGCTCCCTGAACGGTTTTCTGTTATGGTCTTCCTCTCTGACGGCACAGGGAATCGTGAAATCAACAACCTCAAGACAAGACTCGGAAAAGACCCGATAGTTGAGAGCATAAAGTATATATCAAAAGATGATGCCCTTGTTGAACTCAGGACCTCGTTAAAGGATGCAGCCTACATACTTGAGGGACTGGATGAAAACCCCCTCTTTCCTTCCATAGAGATCAAGCTTAAGAAAAACAGCTTTGACAGAACGAGGGTGGAGGGCCTTATTAACGAACTTAAAGGCCTCAGGAGTGTTGATGACGTTGTGTATGGCGAGGACCTGCTGGGCACAATCTATACAATCCGCAACGGTGTCAAGACCATAAGTGCAGGAGTCATCCTGCTCTTTTCCATGGCGATTATCTTTGTCTGTTACAGTACGGTAAAGATCCTCTTCTACAGGCGCAAGGAGGAAATAGAGATATTCAAACTGCTTGGGGCCACAAAGGGCTTTATACGCCTGCCCTTTCTGATCGAGGGAGGAACTCTTGGATTCCTCGGTGGCCTTCTTGGAGGGGCGGGCACGTATGTCCTTTACCGGTTTATCAACGGACTGGTCATCTCTGATTTCCCCATGCTCGGCGTAATGCACCTGCCTCTCGGACTCGTTGCAGCACTCCCGGCAGGTGGAGCGATTCTGGGTATTATTGGATCAACCATTGCGTTGGGAAGGCTGAGATTCTGAGCCCCATGACTTTGAGACCGCCATGTTCCGCTTAAAAAATACCGCCATATTCCTTGTCTGCATTATATTCCTGGGCTTTTGCCTGACAAATGTCCAGGCGGCAAAAGACCCCAGAACCCGCTACGAGAAGATACAGAAGGAGATAAAGAAGAAGAAAAAGGCGCTTGAGAAGGTAAAAAAGAAGGAAGTCTCCATACTCGATGAGATTGAATCGACCAACCGGGCGCTTGACCGCATAAAGAGGGAACTCAGGGTTCAGAGAAGGAAGATGCGCCGGAATGAAAAAAGCATCCTGTTAGTAAGAGCAGAGATTAAAAAGATCTCCAAAAAACTCGACAGGCAGAAAACCTGGCTCAGGAGAAAAGTTGTCGGAATGCAGAAGTACGGACTATCCTCTTTTGGCAGCACACCGGGGTCATCTTCATTGAAGACTGATCCCCTTATGTTGTTGATGTCAGCCAGGGATATCCCCCAGGCAGTGAGGAAGTGGCACTACCTGAAGCGTCTGGCAGAGTATGAATATTCCCTCCTCAAAGACTATTCGGCAAACATTCAGGGACTGAAACAGAGACAGGACCACCTGTCCGTGCTTATGAAGAAGCTTAAAGGCCAGAAGAGACAACTCGATAAAAAGAATACCGTTCTGAGAGACAAGAAGACACAGAAAAGGCGGCTTCTGGCATCTGTCCGGAAAAAGAGGGACGTTTACAAGCGAATGCTCCTTGAGCTCAAGGAGTCATCAAGGAAGATGCGCAAGTTGATTGATGAATCAGAAAAGACAAAGTATCTCCAGAAAGGCTTTTTCAGGGCCAAAAAAACCCTTCCCTGGCCTGTCAAGGGCGTACTTGCCCTGCCCTACGGCAGTTACCGCGACCCTAAATTCAAGACCCCGGTCTTCAGAAACGGCATACATATCAAGTCAAGAGAGGGCGAGGCTGTCAAGGCCGTATATTCAGGAAAAGTAGTATTTGCAGACTGGTTCAGGGGGTACGGCAAGGTCGTGATAATAAATCATGGCGAGGGGTATCACACAGTGTATGCAAACCTGAGCGAGATTTTTTTAAGCAAAGGAGATATAATAAAAAGAGGTGCCTTAATCGGCAGGGTCGGGGACTCAGGTATGCTGAATGCACCCGGCCTTTATTTTGAGATCAGATACAAAGGCAAACCCCTCAACCCGCTTCAGTGGTTAAAACGTTAGGGGTTTAAATAGAGAAAAGGATAACCGGAGGTATAGATATATGAAAAAACGTAGAGGTTTGGCTATATTTGGATGGATTTTAATTGTCTCTCTGGCGATAGGTGGTTTGCTGATCAGTGAGATGCCCCTGAAGAGTGCGGTTGCAGATTCTCAGGAGTATCAGGACCTCAGGCTCTTTACAGAGGCCCTCACCATTATAAAGACATCATATGTTGAAGAGGTGAATACACAGGACCTCATCTATGGCGCGCTCAAGGGGATGTTAAGGACACTTGATCCCCACTCAGGCTTTATGCCCCCTGAGGAGTATAAAGAGATGCAGATAGACACCCGTGGAGAGTTTGGAGGCCTCGGCATACAGATAGGCATCAAAAAGGGGATGCTTACGGTTATAGCCCCTATTGAGGATACCCCGGCATGGAAGGCCGGCATCAAGGCGGGTGACAAAATAGTCAAGGTGGATGGTGAGTCAACCAGGGAGATGACCCTTTTTGAAGCCGTCAAGAAGATGCGGGGGCCCAGAGGGACTGCGGTAACCATAACCATAGTGAGGGAAGGATGGAAGGAGCCAAAGGATTTCACCATAACAAGGGATGTAATCAAGATAAAGAGCGTTAAATACAGGGTGGTGGATGACGGCATAGGGTATGTAAAGATCAATCAGTTCCAGGAGAGGACGGCATCGGATCTTTCAAACGCCCTCAAGAAGCTGACGGACAAAAAGATAGACTCCCTGGTGCTTGACCTCAGGAACAATCCCGGAGGGCTGCTGAAGAGTGCGGTGGATGTTACCGAACAGTTCCTTACACCGGAAAAACTTGTTGTGTATATAAAAGGACGTTCTGTAAAAAAGACAGAGTATCTGACCAAGGGAGACCTTCCTTATTATGATACACTGCCGATGATAGTGCTGGTGAATCACGGGAGTGCCTCGGCCTCGGAGATCGTGGCAGGTGCGCTGAAAGACTGGAAGAGGGCGGTATTGCTTGGCGTAAAAACATTTGGCAAGGGCTCTGTCCAGAGCGTTATTCCGCTCAGTGGAGGCTCCGGCCTAAGGCTCACTACTGCAAAGTACTACACCCCCAAGGGTATATCCATACAGAACGAGGGTATTGAGCCTGATATTGTGGTCAAGGTCAAGCCTCAGGACGGTGAGGCTTATCCGGTAATCAGGGAGAAGGACCTGGAACATCACCTCAAAAACGAGCAGAAACCCGAGGAGAAGGAGAAGGAAAAGAAGGAAAAAGAAAAGGAGACCGAGGTGGCTCCACTGCAAGTGGATGAGAAAAATGATGTTCAGCTGCAGATGGCAATAGATCTGCTTAAGGGCTGGCGGATATTTGAGAAAAAATCCCCGGACAGCGAGAAAAATGTCGCGGATAATCTTTGATATAGAGACCATAGGCACTGACTTCGATGCCCTTGACCTGCCACAGCAGGAATATCTCCTGAAATATGCGGAGACAGAAGAGGAGGCCGAGGCAGTAAAGGATAGTCTCGGTCTCTATCCACTTACCGGCGAGATAGTTACAATAGGTCTTATGAATCCGGACACCCTGAAGGGGGTAATATACTTTCAGGCGCCCGGCAAGGGCATTTCCCCCTTTGAGGAGGACGGAGTTCAGTATGAGACAGGTACAGAGAAAGAGATACTCGAGAAGTTCTGGGATGTTATAAAGAGCTATACCCAGTTTGTAACATTTAACGGCAGGGCCTTTGACTGTCCGTTTATCCTGATACGCTCTGCAATGCATAAACTCAGACCAACACGGGAGTTGATGCCGAACAGGTACAACGGTCCGCATATAGACCTCCTGGACCAGTTAACATTTTACGGCGCCACAAGGCGGAGGTTCAGCCTTGATATGTGGTGCAGGGCACTCGGAATCAAGAGCCCGAAAGACGAGGGTATTGCAGGACAGGATGTAAAGAGATTTTTTCAGGAAGGTCACTATGCCGACATAGCCCGGTATTGCGCCAGAGACCTCCTTGCCACCAGGGAGCTGCTTCTTCGCTGGGAAAACTATGTGAAATTCAAACCCGGACCTGCATCCTGAATCACGTTGATGAGCAGTATCCCTGATAGATTCTTCACATCTGCCGAGAGATTTTCAGAAAAGGTAGCCTTTCACTACTTCAAAGAGGAGTGGAAGCAGCTCACCTACCGGGACGTCGCCCATTATACAGTCTCTCTGCTTGGAAGACTGAAGGAAAAGGGGATTAAAAAGGGCGACAGGTTTTTTTTGTCTGCAAGGAACTCTCCCTGCTGGTGCATCTCCTATCTTGCCCTTTCCGCTGCCGGTGCCGTGGGGGTTCCTGTTGACCCTGAGCTCACTGCTTCGGAGATGAGAAACCTTATGATTGATGCTGAGGTGGCCTTTGTCCTTTATGATGATTATACCGGGACAAAGGTTATGGAGGCATCAGAGGGTCTTGTTGTTGAGACATTCGACATAAACGGAATCACAGATTCCACACCCCCAAAGGACGCTGAAATCCCGGCCCCCAATACCCCCCTGACCCCTGACGATATTGCCTCCATCATATATACATCCGGGACCACGGGCAAGCCAAAGGGTGTTGTCCTGACTCACGGCAACTTCTGCTCGGATGCAGATGCCCTGATTGCAGCAGGCATAATCAGTCATGATGACAACATAATCTCGGTCCTCCCTCTTCATCACACCTATCCCTTTATGACCACCTTTCTGGTACCACTCTTTGAAGGGGCAACAGTAACATATCCGCCGGGGCTAAAGGGACCGGAACTCCTCAATGCAGTAAGGGAAAGGGGAGGAACTATCCTTGTAGGTGTCCCCCAACTGCTCGAACTCTTCAGAAACAGGATTTTTCAGGGATTCAGTGAGGTGCCCCTGCTTAACAGGGTATTCCCTTATCTGCTGAAACTCTTCAGTCTCCTGCGGAACAGGTTTAACATAAACCCCGGCAAATATGTGTTCTCTTCAGTTCACGGGAAGTTCGGCAGGCAGTTCAGGTTCTTTGCATCCGGAGGGGCAAAACTCGACCCTCAGGTTATGCAGGACCTGGAGGCGATCGGGTTTACAGTGCTTGAGGGTTACGGCCTCACCGAGACCTCCCCTGTTGTGACGTTCAACCCCCCGCACAGGAGAAAAACCGGCTCTGCCGGCAGACCCCTCAGCAATGTGGAGATAAAAACAAGCAGTGACGGAGAGGTCCTGATAAAGGGGCCGATGGTTATGAAGGGATACTATAAAAACCCCGAGGAGACGGAAAAGGTGATCAGGAATGGCTGGCTGCATACCGGAGACCTTGGTTATCTGGACAGCGAGGGCTATCTCCATATCACAGGCAGGACTAAAGAGGTTATTGTGCTGAGTTCAGGCAAAAACATCTATCCCGAGGATGTGGAGAGGCATTATCAGGGGATTGAATTGATAAAGGAACTATGCGTAGTCGGCACCGGTGACGGGCTGAGCGCAGTTGTAGTACCTGATATGGAGATGGCAAAGAAGATGAAGGTCGGCAACATTTATGAATATCTCAAATGGGAGATAAACGCCCTTTCGATGAAGCTTCCCCCTCATATGAGGCTGAAAGGATTTGTCCTTCATTCTGCCCCCCTGCCGCGAACACCTCTTGGTAAACTGAGGAGGTTTATGGTAAAGAAACTCCTGGAGGAAGAGAAGAGAGAAGCCAAGGCGGAAGTAGATGAAACCCTCCTCGGGGATGAGATTTCCTCAAAGGTCATATCGTCGTTGAGGGAGGTTGCGGGTAAGGATATTGCTGTAGGAAGAACAGACAGCCTGGAGCTGGATATCGGGCTTGACAGCCTCAAGAGGATCGAGCTGGTCGTTGCACTGGAGAGAAACCTCGGCATAAAACTTTACGATGATTTCACCCTTGATGTTCAGACGGTTGAGGAGTTGATAGAAAAGGTAAGAAGCACTGTCAGGGAAGGAGGCCGGAAGAGGGGAGAAGACGTCAGGCTCCTTGATGCAGAGGAGGGTGAGAAGAAGATTGCCGAGAGTCTACTTTCTCAGGGCCTGTATGAAAAGGGACTGCTCTTTATAGTGCTTGGATTCCTGAGGCTCCTGAGCAGGATTTACTTCAGGGTAAGGATCACCGGCATAGAGAACATACCCCAGCCGCCCTTTATTATAGCGCCGAATCATGCAAGCTACCTTGACAGCTTTCTCCTTGCTGCCAACCTGCCCTTCCGGGTTTTTAAATCCCTTTATTTCCAGGGGGCAAGTAAATATTTTGAAGGCCCTTTTATGAGATGGGTTGCTCATTTTGCCCATGTAATACCGATCGACCCGGACACCTCACTCCTGAGTGCTCTGAGGGTGAGTGCCTATCTATTAAAACAGAAGAGGGCACTCTGCATATTCCCTGAAGGCGGAAGGACCTTTAACGGAGAAGTCATGGAATTCAAAAAAGGCATGGCTATCCTCACCGTTGAACTCAATGTACCCGTTGTCCCGGTCTATATCAAAGGAACATTCAAATCCATGCCAAGGGGCAGTAAGTACCCCAAACCTGCACACATTGAGATACACATCGGCCCCCCGGTAGTCCCGGAAACGGATAAAGAGGCCCCTGATCCCCACCAGGCATTTGCCGACAGGGTGAGAGAAGAGGTAATCAAGTTAAAGCCGTAAAGGATTTTATTGAGAGGGTCAGGGTGGGGGTGCTGCCTCCAAAAGACCCTTTGGAAGGCATAGAAGTAGATATACGGATTGCAAAGGTGCTGAATTCATGTTTGAAGAGACCCTCTCCAGAATAGCCGGCTAAAGGAATTCGACGCATCGTCAGATGAAAAAAACTTCCTGAAGACCTTTGAGGGGATATTGAAGGAGATAAAAAGTTGATGTTCTCGTAAAAAGTCCATCACTGTCATTGCGAGGAGCAAAGCGACGAAGCAAATAGTATACGAAAAATATTAAGCTGGAATAAATTTGCACATATGTAAGAAAAATGATAAAATGTAAGAAAAAGATACAGAAGGGGGAGATAATGCCTATTGCAACACTAACATCAAAAGGACAGATGACCATACCAAAAGAAGTAAGAAAAGCCTTAAACCTGAAACCGTCTGAAAAGGTCATCATTGTTGTCGAGGGCGATCAGGCTGTTATTAGACCCCTGCGGGGCAATATCCTTGATATCGGTGGTTCGATAAGGATACCAGACAAGGAGAAGCCCATGGATTTTCATAAAGTGAGAAAAGAGACGAAAAAAAGAGTTGCTAAAGTGGTGGCGGCAGGTAAGTAGGCTATGGAAAAAAAGTTTATTGATACAAACATATTTCTCAGGTATCTAACCAGGGATGACCCTTCAAAATATGATAAGTGCAACAGCCTCTTTAAGAAAGCCATCGAAGGCAAGATAGCACTTGTAACATCAGGGATGGTAATTGCTGAACTGGTATGGACCCTTTCATCTTATTACAGGGTTCCCAAGGCTGATGTTATTGAAAAGATTTCAATCATAGTTAGCACCGAGAGCCTGTATATCCCGGACAGGGATATCATTGCAGATGCCCTTGTCCTTTACAGCAGAAAAAACATCGATTATATTGACGCCTATAATGCTATTTTCATGAAGAATCATGGCGTTTCGGAAATTTATTCATATGATGAAGATTTTAATGCAATTAAAGGAATTAAAAGAGAGGAACCGTAACAGAATTTATAAGTGCGAGAGCTGAAGGGGTGGGGAATTGCAGATTGAGGAATATAGGAGTCTTTATCAACAACTCCTGCACTCTTAATCTCCTGAACTCATGAACGCATGTCGACTACGACACTGGTTGACATAGTGGGTATGGTAAGAAGGTAAAACCAACGTGAAAAATATTGACTTAAAAGTGAAGAAGAAGCAGCATATTAATTTGGTGGTCTCCGTTACCTGAGATTGTACCGGTCTCGATTAGCTGGGACGTGACACTTTGAGTCTATAGACCTTCATAATAAATATCTTGGGTGTATAGGTTGGAAGCCAACTGATAATGTTTGGGTGAAGTGGTTTGACTTATACTTTGTATGCTTTAACTATGTGAAAAGTAATGAACTCAATGAGTTAGAAATAACAGAAGAAAATAATTTGAAAATCAACCAACTATTTTCTTCTCTAATGGACAATAAGCCAAACTATTTTTTATCAAAGCTATCGAGATTACATGCAAACACATAACAAACTCATCCAGAGGACGTTAGCCCTATGAAAAAGGAAGTGAATAAAGAAATAAAAAATTCCCGTACAGGAACGCCCAACGTCTTGTTGGGCTAAAACAATTAAAAAGGACGCGGTAAATGTTTGAACAGACCTTTAAGAATATTGACGACATACTGCATAAAGACGCAGGATGTAGCAGTGAACTGGATTATGTAGAACAAACCTCATGGGTATTATTCCTGAAATATCTTGATGACCTTGAAAAAGATAAGCAAACCAAAGCTGATTTGTCCGGTAAAACATATACACCCATTATAGAATCCGAATTCAAGTGGGATAAATGGGCTGCGCCAAAAACCAAAGATGGAAACCTTGACCACCACAAGGCAGCAAACGGTGATGATTTAAAAGATTTTGTTGATTTGAAGCTCTTTCCATACTTAAAAAAGCTCAAAACATCTTCGGACAGTCCCGATACTATTGAATACAAAATTGGTGAAGTATTCAGCGAATTAAAAAACAAAGTTCAGAGTGGATATAATCTTCGTGAAGTAATAAATCTCGTGGATGAACTCCGTTTCCGTTCCCATAAAGAAAAACATGAAATGTCTCATCTTTATGAAGACAAGATTAAAAACATGGGAAATGCCGGACGAAACGGCGGTGAATATTATACGCCCCGTCCGCTTATTAAAACCATTGTAAAAGTTGTCTCTCCAAAAATTGGAGATAAAATTTATGACGGTGCAGTTGGCTCTGCTGGCTTTTTATGCGAGGCGTTTCAATATCTCCAGGAAAGTAAAGAACTTACTACCAAAGATATGGCGACTCTGCAGAAGGCTACCTTTTACGGTAAAGAGAAAAAATCTCTGGCATACATCATCGGCACTATGAACATGATACTTCATGGTATCGAAGCGCCGAATGTCGTGCATACCAATACCCTGTCAGAAAATATCAGAGATATTCAGGAAAAAGACCGTTATGATGTCATTCTGACAAATCCGCCCTTCGGCGGTAAGGAACGCAAAGAAGTTCAGCAAAACTTTCCCATTAAAACCGGTGAGACAGCTTTTCTGTTTTTACAGCATTTTATTAAGATTTTAAAAGCCGGAGGAAAAGCCGGTGTTATTATAAAAAACACCTTTTTATCCAATACGGATAATGCTTCTATCTCTTTAAGAAAAACACTGCTGGAAAGCTGTAATCTGCATACGATTCTTGATATGCCCGGCGGAACGTTTACCGGGGCGGGCGTTAAAACGGTTGTCTTGTTTTTTGAAAAAGGCGCTCCCACAAAAAAGGTCTGGTATTATCAGCTTAATCTTGACCGTAATCTTGGTAAGACAAATCCGTTGAATGAATATGACTTGGCGGAGTTTGTACAACTGCAAAAAACAAAGACAGATTCTGAAAATTCATGGACGGTTGATATAAAAGATATTGACCAGACCACCTTTGATTTATCGGTTAAGAATCCCAATAAAAAAGATGAAACAGTTTTGAGGGAGCCGAAAGAGATATGGGCTGAAATTGCAAAACTGGACAAGGAAAGCGCTGAGATTTTGAAGAAGGTGAAAGAGTTGGTATGAAAAAAGGATGGGAGTTAAAAAGAATCGGCCAAGTTTGCCTGGTTATTGCCGGACAATCACCGGAAGGAAAATTTTATAATAAAAACTCTACCGGACTTCCTTTTTATCAAGGCAAAAAAGAATTCACCGACAAGTTTATTGGGAAGCCAACAACTTGGACAACAAAAGTAACAAAGGAAGCTATTAAAGATGACATTTTGATGTCTGTTCGAGCACCAGTAGGTCCAGTCAATTTCTCAACTGAAAAAATATGTATCGGGCGTGGTCTTGCGGCAATTAGAAGTAATGGCCAGTTAGATAAAGAATTCCTTTTCAATTTTTTAGTAAAGTATGAAAATGAAATTACGGGTAACACAGGTGCAGTATTTAACTCTATAAATAAATCTCAAATCGAAGCAATAGAAATCCCCATCCCCCCGCTCCCCGAACAAAAACGCATTGTAAAAATCCTCGATAAAGCCTTTAAAGCAATTGACAAGGCAAAAGAAAATGCCGAAAAGAATTTTGCCAATGCCAAAGAGCTGTTTGAGAGTTATTTGAATGGTATTTTCAGCAATCCGGGGAAGGATTGGGAGGAGAAGAGGCTGGGGGATGTGTGTAAAGTTATCGCGGGCCAATCACCAGAGGGTAAATACTATAATAAAAGCGGAGTGGGATTACCATTTTATCAGGGTAAGAGAGATTTCATGGAGAAAATTATCGGTAACCCTACTACTTGGACGTCTGTTACAACTAAAGAAGCTCTCAAGGACGATATCCTCATGTCAGTTCGTGCACCTGTTGGGCCAGTTAATTTTTCTATACAGAAGATTTGCATAGGTCGTGGTCTTGCAGCAATACGAGCAGGAGATGAAATTGACAAAGAATTTCTTTTCCAGTCTCTTATTAAACATGAAAATGAAATAACGGGCAATGAAGGTGCGGTTTTCAACTCAATAAACAAAGCACAAATTGAGGCAATTCAGATCCCCATCCCTCCGCTCCCCGAACAAAAACGCATTGTCTCCAAGCTCGACGCTTTTTCAGCCGAAACAAACCGGCTTGTGAAAATCTATCAACAGAAAATTACTGTTTTGAAAGAATTGAAGGAATCAATACTGCAAAAAGCATTTAAGGGGGAGTTGTAGGTTATGGCAAAGACAATCAATATTGATAATGATAAAAAAGAAATAATTAGAAACCTCCAAAAAGCGGTACAGTCTGCAAATCTGAACTTCCTCTTTGGTTCCGGCTGTTCAACTCCCGTATTGCAAGTCCTTCAAAATATCGAACAAGAAATCGAAAAGCTACGTAGCGAGAATAAAGATAATGAAGCCAATAAAAAGCTCTCCGAATTCTTGGCCTCTTTTTTAGAATCTACAAACATTCTTGTTGAAGACCAATTTATTGAAAAGTGTGAAACAACAGAACAATGCAACTTACTTAAAACATTTCAAAACTATAGGAAATTCATTCAGGCAATTTCAAATATTCTTTTTGAAAGAAAAAGCAACATATTACATAAGCAGGCTACCATATTCACCACCAGCTACGATTTGTTTATTGAAAAAGCGTCTGAATCATTATCCGAATCCGTAATCCTTAATGATGGCTTTAATCGCACTCCATCACTGACAAATTCCTATACATTTTCTCCAAAGCAATTTTTCAACACGGTATTCAATACAGGGAATCTCTATAATTATCAGGTCCAGGTGCCGGTTATCAATCTGGTAAAGTTGCACGGTTCTTTAAACTGGCAGCCAGGAGCAAACACAATTATTCAATCACTATGCTATTTAAAAAAGGCGGACGGATTAAAAGACGAAACAGGCGCTGATAAAATAGCTGAGTTTATTGACCTCTTTTCTCTTGTTCTGCCTAAGAAAGATAAATTCAAAGAAACAATATTAAATCAAACCTATTATGATTTGCTTCGGATTTACACAAACGAATTGGATAGAGAAAACACCCTATTGATAGCCGAAGGTTTTTCATTTGCTGATGAACATATTTTAGATCTGACAAAACGAGCATTAAAAAACCCAACATTAAAATTGGTAATCTTCTG
Source organism: Nitrospirota bacterium (assembly GCA_035873375.1). Lineage (NCBI taxonomy): Bacteria > Pseudomonadati > Nitrospirota > Nitrospirota bacterium. The sequence goes on from JAYWMQ010000061.1 coordinate 53,363, forward strand.
CTTTGATAAAGACCCTAAAGAATACGTAGATAAATTTTCATCATTCAACAATGTGGATATTATTTATTCTGAAAAAGAAAATCTTGATTTCAAAATGTTCAATTCGATTCTTTTAGATATTTTGCCTCAAAAGCCGGATACGCCGGTCGATAAAGTTGAAACAAGGGAGTCTGCCGATGAATGATGCTCTAATAAAAGATGCCGTTCTTCGGGTTGGCGAGGTATCCGGCATTGAAGGGCGGAAGATTTTTATAACTCTCGATAAAAACAAAAACTCCTCAGAGCTTCTTTATGATGGTGATATACTTAAAAATATTTCCGTAGGTAGTTATGTAGAAATTAAAAAAGGATTTCTAAGCATTATAGGGAAAGCGGAAGGCGAAAAACTTGTCGAAGATTCGTTTTCCTACAAAGATAAGGAAAATCAATATCAATACATTGACAAGAACAAACGCACACTTACAGTTACCCTATCCGGATACATTGGAACGGATGGACGTTTTGTCGGAGGGATCAAAGAACTTCCCTCAATTGGAAATGAAGCTTTTATCCTTACCGAAGAGAAAATTCACACCATTCACAATTTGTTAAGAAATGAAACCTCTTTAAAAATCAACATAGCCAAAACTGATATTGAAGAAGTGCCTATCAGTTTTCCTGTCGATGGCCTATTTAACAGTCATATCGCAATTTTTGGGAATACTGGAAGCGGTAAGTCAAACACACTTGCAGCTCTGTATCAAGATATGATAAGTGCATTAAAAAACAAGCCGGGGTTCAAAAATAACTGTCGTTTTTTCATTTTTGATTTTAACGGAGAATATGTAAAATCGGATTGTATTACCAATGAAAAGATTATTTATAATTTAACAACAAAAGATGACAGTAAAGATAAGGTTCCGATGACCTTTGATGAGTTAATGGATGTAGAAACGTTGGCAATTCTGCTTGAAGCGACCGAGAAAACACAAAAACCTTTTTTAAAACGAGCATTACGATATTACAAAAGAGTTAAAGAAAGTACTACAGATAAAGGAGACGATGATTTTGTAAGATATTTCAAAAATATTCTCAAAAAGGATATTAGAAATGTCCTTCAAATGACAAACAAGGATACCGCGTTTAAAATCCTTGATTATTTAGAGGAAATCCTGACATTTTTTGTTGATGGAGATACAGAAAAAGAACTTCGTTCAGACATAGAGTTTCACAATCAATCAAATGGGTTTTTCAAAAAAGGTACATCTATATTTTATTCAACAGATGTAAATGAAATAGATAATACTAACCTACAGAAAGCAGCTGACAGTGCAGATGCAACCTCATTAAACAACATATCAGAATTAAATCAATTCTTCATATTTCTACTTTTACAACTGATTAATGACTTATACCGCTACAAGGTACAGGTTGACCATGTTTTACCTGTAATAAACAGATTTAAAGCAAAGCAGCCAAGCATTGAACGTACTTTTCAAATTGAAGAAGATGCTGACCTTTGGAAAGATAAAAACACCGTTGTTTTAAATCTACATGATGTTAATCTCGATATGCGAAAAACCATTCCTCTTTTGATGGCAAAGCATATTTACAATGAACATAAACGGGAAAACAATAAGAAATCCCTCTCAATTATCATTGATGAGGCTCACAACATTTTATCCAAAACATCATTTCGGGAGACAGAAGACTGGAAAGATTACAGACTTGAGACATTTGAAGAAATAATAAAGGAAGGGCGTAAATTTGGTGTATTTGTAACTATTGCAAGCCAAAGGCCAAATGATATATCAGAAACTATTATTTCTCAGGTTCATAATTACTTTATTCATCAGCTTATCAATCAAAGAGATTTGCAAACTATCGGAAACACAGTTTCTTATATTGACAAAATTACTGAAGAATCAATTCCTACCCTACCAGTTGGAACTTGTGTTTTTAGCGGTATTGCTACACCAATGCCTTTAAAACTTAAAATTTCCGAATTACCAGATAAACAAAAGCCGGATAGTCATACATTGCAATTCGAGATAATAACGGAGGTGTCGGAATGAAAAAATCTAATCTCCCATCCCTCCACCAATCCGAAATCGTCCTCTACACCACCCCTGACGGCACCGTCAAAATCTATACGGTATTCCAAAATGAAACCATCTGGCTGACTCAGGTCAAAATGGCGGAACTGTTTGATGTTAAACGCCCTGCAATCACAAAACACCTGAAAAAAATCTTTGAAAGTGGCGAATTAGACGAAAAAGTGGTTGGTTCCACTTTGGAACATACCACAAAGTACAGATTGATAGGGACAAATTGTCCCCAAGTAAAAACGGAGGTTCTATAAAATGGCAAAAAACAAAGATATAGAACCACAGAGTAAGCTTGTAATATTTCGATCCAAAAAAATCCGCCGTCTCTGGTACAAAAATGAATGGGTATTTTCGGTAATAGACATCGTAGCCGCTTTAACCGATTCCGCAAATCCCCGCGATTATTGGTATAAAATGAAGATTCGAGTCAAAGAAGAGGACGGATTTGAACCGTCGACAGTTTGTCGACAGTTGAAAATGGAAGCACCGGACGGGAAAAAACGGCTTACCGACTGCACCAATACGGAAGGAGCTCTCCGCATCATCCAGTCTATCCCTTCCCCTAAAGCGGAACCCTTTAAAAGATGGCTCGCCAAAGTTGGATACGAGCGGATAGAAGAAATTGAAAATCCCGAACTTGCTCAAGCCCGAATGAAAGAGATTTACGAGCAAAAGGGCTACCCTAAAGACTGGATAGACAAAAGATTACGAGGAATCGCCATACGCCAGAACCTTACTGATGAATGGAAAGAACGAGGTATTGAAGAACAGCGAGATTATGCTATTCTAACCGCCGAGATATCCAAAGCAACCTTCGGAATGACTCCCAGTCAATATAGAAATCTAAAAAATTTGCCGAAAACGTCAAACGACAATCTGCGTGACCACATGGACGATTTGGAACTGATTTTCACCATGCTTGGCGAGCGTGTTACAACAGAGATTTCCAGGAAAGAAAAACCTAAAACTTTTGATAAAAGTAAGGATGTTGCCAAAAGAGGTGGAAAAGTAGCCGGGAATGCCAGAAAAGAGACGGAAAAAGAGCTTGGCAGAAGCGTGATTTCCAAGGAGAACTTTCTTGGCAAAGATGATAAAAAGAAGTTGGAAGAATAATTATGAATGAAGCAGAAACCAGAGCCGAACTTATAGACCCCGCTTTAAAAACAAGCGGATGGGGTGAAGTTGCAGACACAAAGGTATTTCGTGAATTCCATATAACACATGGAAAAATCCAAACAGGTGGAAAAAGAAGCAAGCCCCTTATAGCGGATTATATCCTCTCCTATAAAAATGTGAAACTTGCCATAGTTGAGGCCAAAAGTGATGAGCTGGAAGTTGGAGAAGGTGTCGCACAGGCAAAGGAATATGCCGAAAAACTAAAATTGGACTATACCTACGCATCCAATGGTAAAAAGATTTACCAGATTTGTATGAAAACCGGAAAGGAAGCTTTGATAATCGCCTTCCCGACACCTGACAAATTATGGAATTTAGTCCATGAAGATCAGAACCAGTGGCGTGATAACTTCAATAATATTCCATTGGAAGATATGGGCGGAACAAAAGCGCCTCGTTTTTATCAGGAAATAGCGGTAAACAGGGCTCTTAATGCGATTGCGGACGGCAAAGAACGTTTACTTTTGACACTTGCCACCGGAACAGGTAAAACATTTATTGCTTTTCAAGTCGCGTGGAAACTTTTTCAAGCCCGATGGAATTTAAAACGGGATGGCTCCAGAAGACCGAGAATTTTATTTCTGGCAGATAGAAATATTTTAGCTGACCAGGCATTTAATGTTTTCAGCGCTTTTCCTGAAGACGCTTTGGTACGCATAGCTCCAGACGAAATAAAAAAGAAAGGCCGAGTTCCTACAAACGGCAGTATTTTCTTTACCATTTTCCAGACCTTTATGAGTGGTCGGGACGCGGAAGGAAAACCCTCTCCCTATTTTGGAGAATATCCTGCGGACTATTTTGATTTTATCATCATTGATGAATGTCATCGAGGCGGCGCTAATGATGAAGGCAATTGGCGATCCATTATGGAATATTTTTCTCCTGCCGTTCAATTGGGGTTAACCGCAACGCCAAAAAGACAGCAGAACATCGACACATACGCCTATTTCGGAGAACCTGTTTATCTTTATTCGCTCAAAGAAGGTATTAACGATGGATTTCTGACCCCATTTAAGGTAAAACGAATTCAAACAACCCTTGATAAATATATCTATACTTCCGATGATACGGTTATTGAGGGAGAGGTTGAAGAAAACAGAGAATATGTTGAAGAAGATTTTAATAGAATAATAGAAATCAAGGAGCGTGAGGAAAAAAGAGTTAAAATTGTTCTTGATGAGATCAATCAAAAGGAAAAGACGATTATCTTCTGCGCGACTCAGGAACATGCCCTTGCTGTTAGAGATTTAATCAATCAAAATAAAGAAAGCAATGACCCCAATTATTGCCACCGTGTAACAGCTAATGACGGAAAACGGGGGGAACAACATTTAAGAGATTTTCAGGATAATGAAAAGACAATCCCGACAATTCTGACTACTTCACAGAAATTATCAACCGGAGTGGATGCAAGAAATATCAGAAATATCGTTCTTTTGCGCCCGATAAACTCCATGATTGAGTTTAAGCAGATTGTGGGAAGAGGAACCCGGCTTTTTGAAGGAAAAGATTATTTCACGATATATGATTTTGTAGATGCGTATCATCACTTTTTAGATTCTGAATGGGACGGTGAGCCATTAGAGCCTGAGCCACCCTCAGAACCCAAAGACCCACCAACGCCAAAAGAGCCAGGTGAAAATGATGAAGACGGTGATGGCGAAGAAAAAGAAGAGTGGACAAGGCTTAAAATAAAATTGAAAGACGGAAAGGAAAGAGAAATTCAGCACATGATTTCGACTTCTTTCTGGAGCGCTGACGGAAAACCGATTTCTGCAGAAGAGTTTTTACAAAACCTATTTGGAAAATTACCCAATTTCTTTAAAAACGAAGATGAGCTCAGAAAGATATGGTCTAATCCAACAACAAGAAGCACTTTCTTAAAAAGCCTTGAAGAAGCAGGATACGGGAAGGATGAGCTTGCAAATATTCAAAGACTGATAAATGCTGAGAAAAGCGATTTATTCGATGTTTTGGAATATGTATCCTTTGCCGTTAAGCCAATAACCAGAGAGGAAAGAGTAATAACCGCCAAACCAATCATCTTTGCCAGACTGGATAATAGACAAAAAGAATTTCTGGATTTTGTATTATCGAAATACATTGAAACAGGGGTTGAAGAACTTGACCAGGAAAAATTACCTACTCTTTTGGAATTAAAATATCAATCAATTTCAGATGCGGAGGAAGCACTTGGAGGAGTTGATAAAATTAAGAAAATATTTATTGCTTTTCAGGAATACTTATATGCAAGAAAAGTGGCTTAAAGAAAAGATAAAACTACTTTCGCCATCGTGAGGTTAGGACTTAGGGAACGGACTTAGGGGACGTTATTGACTACGTTGACTAACTATGCTATAGTAATGTAGTCAGAGGAAAGTAATTACAGAAAACTACAACACGGAGAAAGAGATGCCACGGCAGGCACGCCTTGACGCACCGGGAACGCTTCATCACATCATAATACGCGGGATAGAGAAACGAAGGATAGTAGATGATAAGAGAGACAGAAACAAAGGACGCCCGGGGTCGCATCTTAAATATTAAGTTTAGATATTGCCTCGGCTTCATCATGATCGAAAACTTAATATTTAAGATTTTCCTCCCTCAGATTTTCCATTCATATGATGAAGATTTAAATGCAATTAAAGGGATTAAAAGAGAGGAACCGTAACAGAATTTATAAGTGCAAGAACTGAAGGGGTGGGGAATTGCAGGCTGAGGAATACACGAGTCTTTATCAACAACTCCTGCACTCTTAATCTCATGAACTCATGTCGACTACGACACTGCCTGACATAGTGGCTGTGGTAAGAAGGTAAAACCAACGTGAAAAATCTTGAGTTAAAAGTGAAGAAGAAGCAGCATATTAATTTGGTGGTCTCCGTTACCTGAGGTTGTACCGGTCTCCATTAGCTGAGACGTGACACTCAACCCCCTCTCCTGATATCTGCTGAGCCATAATATCCTTGGTAAAATACTTGACTAATGTATATGTTTATCATATACTTTAACTAATGGACATATTTGACCTCTTGCTGAAATGCACCGGGTTTGAGTGGGACGAGCACAACGCTGAAAAGAACCGGCAGAAGCATCATGTTACGCCGTCGGAGTGCGAGGAGATTTTCTTTAACCGGCCTCTGGTGGTTACAGATGACATCAAACATTCGGAGAAGGAAAACCGCTTCTATGCCCTCGGTCATACTGACACGGGAAGACTGTTGTTCGTAGTCTTTACGGTACGCAGGAGTAATATCCGTGTGATTTCAGCAAGGGACATGAATCGCAAGGAAAGGAAGGTGTATCAATCTCATGAGTAAGAAAATACCGAGTTTCAAAAACGAAGACGAGGAGAGGGAATTCTGGGCCACCCACGACTCGACCGAGTATATGGAGTGGAAGAAAGCAAAGCGGGTTGTGCTTCCGGAGCTCAAACCCTCGCTGAAGACCATCTCCCTCAGGCTCCCGGAGTCGATGCTTGAGGAATTGAAGCTCCTTGCCCACAAAAAGGATGTCCCTTACCAGTCGCTTCTAAAGATTTTTCTTTCGGAAAAAATACGGGAGGAGCTGAAAGCACACTGAGACGGTTTGTGAACGGGCATCTGTTTAATATTTTGTCAAGGAGAAGGACGCCCGGGGTCACCCATTAAAAGGTGCCTTCTTTACGGGTGTTTTGCTCCCAGCATTACTTTACTGGAAGCCTTTTATATGATTATCACATCTTAAATATTAAGCTTGGATATTGCCTCGGTTTCATCATAATCGAATACTTAATATTTAAGATTTTTCCTCTCAGATTTTTCACTATTAACCCGGCAAATAAAAACAGAGTTTTTATCAGGTTAAGTGTGGTAGATATTGGGGACAGGCAGGTTTTCAACTGGTTAACTGCATGATATTGCAGACAAAGAGGTCTCCCTGAATAGTTGCAGTTTAATCTCTCTACTGGCAAGTGACGTAAACTTTGGGATAAATCTTGTATCACAAAGCTCCGGGGTCCGCTTTCCCTTGTCCATGAATAGACACTCTTGCCATACCTCCTTCTAACCCGGCAGCAGCTCTGCAGCATCACTCAGTTTCTCAAGCCCCTTTATCTCATCCTGCAGTAGCGGAAACCTGAGCACGGGCAGATCGAATCTCTCTGTAATTTCCTCCAGATAACCCAGTTGCATTTGCCTCCGTCCCCTGAAGAAATTATTTGTGCAGACTTCCTCCGGCAGTACCATATTTGCCACTACCAATTGTGTCTCAATCCCTGCGTCTTTCAGGTCAAGCATGGCACGGTAGGACTCTGTTATGGGCGTGGACTCGGGATAGAGGACGAGGCAGAAGACTGTTTGATTCCTGTCTTTGAGTATGCGGATGATGTTTTTAAAGCGGATGCCGGCTTTCTCCTTCACTTCCGTACCACCTGCCATCATCTCCACCTGCCTGGCATAATCAAAAGGCAAATCAAGGAGTCTCAGCGTGTGGCCCGTTGGCGCAGTATCAAAGACAACCACTTCATACTCCGTGCTCTCTATAAACTGTATGAACCTGTCAAAGGCTGCCATTTCTTCCGTGCATGGTGAGTTCAGCTCCTCCTCCATAGCGGCAATCATATCCTCTGAGTATTTCCCCCTTGCCTCGTTCAATACCCTTTCCTTGTACTCTTTGAAAGCCGCTTCCTGGTCAACCATGACTGCATGAAGATTATCGGTAACCCTTGACGGCTCACTCCCGACCTTTACATCAAGGACTTCCCCGATATGGGCTGCAGGATCTGTTGTTACAAGGAGGGTCTTAAAACCCTTTTGTGCAATATAAAGTGATGCAATGCAGGATATAGTGGTCTTGCCTACGCCACCCTTGCCGGTGAAAAAGATTGCCTTTGTCTGCCCGTCCGGCAGGAAGAGGGCGTCGATATCCGGCTTTGCAATTGTGAGGGCTGATCTGTATTCTTCATGTGAAAATCCCATCTCCCCTCCATTTGCCAAAGTAGGAATTAAAGATTGGTGATTTTTTGCAACCAATTCTTCGGCTATGCTTTTCAATGCATCAACCCCTTTTACTTCGTAATCCCTCAGGAACATGTATCGTTTCGGCTTCTCTATTGCGTCTTCAGTTTCGCTGATTACCTTCTGCTGTGCATCATGCTTTTTCCTGAAAAATTCAACCTCGCAGACCTCCCTGGGCAGGATACCGTTAATGATTATCTCTCCTGATTTGATGCCGATAGTCTCAAGCTCCCCTGATGCCCGCAAAGTCTCATAAAGGGACAGCTCATCAGGCCTCATTACAAAGATAAAGGTTGTCCTTTCAGGGTCCCTCAAAAGTGCAGTTGCCCGGTCGTATTTGTCCTTTGAGTCCTGAAGGGACTGAACAGGGCCAAGGCAGGTCTGCCCGGAGCCTTTTGAAGCCTCCTCAATATGACGTGACCAGTCCACAGGGAGTTCCAAAAGTCTTATCGTGTGTCCTGTCGGGGCAGTGTCAAAGACAATCACATCATATTCGTCAGTCTCCATGAAGTCTATAAACCTGTCAAAGGCAGCCATCTCCGTTGTACAGGGACCGCTGAGATTTTCTTCCAGGGACGCAATTACATCCGCCGGCATAAGTTCCCTGTATGGGCCGATTATCCCCTCCCTGTACTCTCTTGTTGCCTCATCAGGGTCAATCTCCATGGCAAAGAGATTTTTTAAATCCCCCCTGACCGGAGTTACCTTATGTCCTATCTCCTGCTCAAAAACGTCAGCAAGGTTGGATGCAGGATCAGTGGTAACTATCAGTGTTTTTTTACCTGTCAGTGCATAATGAATGGCAGTGGCAGAGGCCATGGTGGTCTTGCCGACACCACCCTTGCCTGAAAAAAAGATATATTTTGTCATTGGCTGCTCCCTGTAATAAATTTTTGGCCGCAGATTTAAAATTCATGAGACCCTGAATCAAGTTCAGGGTGACAGTTCGTTCAGGGTGACAGTTCGTTCAGGGTGACAGTTCGTTCAGGGTGACAGTTCGTTCAGGGTGACAGTTCGTGATGAAGAAACCCCATAGCCACACATTTTTACTGCATCATCTTTAAGGGTATCGGTTTTCCCTGCCTTACCGGCTCAATCCCGAGAGCCCTGCACAACTCCTCGTATGCTGGATACCCGCCTGTCTTAAAGACAGTACCGTTTACAATGGTAACCGGCAGTATATTTTTGCCGTCTTTGCTAATCAGCGGTTTTACATCCGGGTTTTCCATAAACGCCTTCGGCTGCTGGGCAAGGTTGAATCTTTCCACTTCAACGCCCTGTTTTTTCAATGCCAGCACAGCGTCATTCATCTTGACCAGTACCGGATCAAGTGCCGGTCCGCACAGCCCCGAAGAGCAGCACATCGGTGGATCATAGATTTCGATCTTCATATCAATTCCTCCTTTCGTTTGCCTGAAGAGCCAAAAAGCCTATACTCCGTCTTCTTTGCAAACCAGACAAGCACAAGCATTACCGGCACTTCAATCAATGGGCCGATTACTGTGGCAAGCGCCACTGCAGGGCTGAATGCCGTTATTGCTATTGCTATTGCTATCTCAAAATCCCTTCCTGTAGAGTTAAAGCCCACGGCAACGGCATCCTTATAATCAAGCCCCATTTTCCAGCCCGTGAGATAGACAATTACAAACATTACCCAGAAGAAGATAGTCATCGGTATAGCCATCTGAACTATCAGGAAAGGTCTTTCAAGTATCAAATCACCCTTCAGGGCAAACATCACAACGAGTGTAAACAACAAACCTGCAATGGATAGGGTATCAAGGTAAAATTTCAGTTTATGAAACCACTCCTCGCCAAACTTCCTGACCCCGAGAAATCTGGTAAGTATTCCGGCTGCAAGCGGTATGCCGAGATAAAGTACCACACTCTCCCCAACCACCCATACATCAAAAACTATCTCTCCCAAAAGGAGCTTTGCATAAACCGGTATAAGGATCATCTGTATTATAGAGTTAACGGCCACAAGGATTATGGCAAGGGGGCCGTTTCCTGCGGCAAGATATGTAAAGACTATCACCATTGCAATACAGGGGGCTATTCCGTAAAGAACGAGCCCTGTGTACAGGTCAGGTTCTCCGCTCAAAAAGACCTTTGCGAGCAGGAGCATGAAGAATGGCGCTATGGCATAGTTGAAAAACATGACTATCAGGAGCTGTTTTGGCGAGCGAACCGCCTTGCCTAAATCCTCAAACCTGATATTTGCCATCGCAGGGTAGATCATCATAAAGAGGCCGGCCACAATGCCGAGGGCAATGGTGTTTGGAAGGCTGAATTCATACGAGCCGTGAAAGATTGCCTTGATGGCATCAATTGGTGGCGTCAGCTGGAAGTCCGAAATGCCATACCACTTGCTGATTGCAATGCCGATGACCATACTGATGATAACAAAGACCGGCAGAAGCCTGAAGTTGTGCAGCATTTCAAGTGCCCTTCTGAGCATCCCGTACCTCCTCTTTCAAATTATTAAATGCGGTAATACTATCTTGTTTCGGCAAGAAATCCCTCGATCCGTTCCCTTATCTCATCCCTTGCCTTTCTGAACGCTTCCAATATCTCTTCATCGGTTCCTATGGTTCCCACAGGATCCTCTATGGGCCAGTGAAGGCGCTTGATCTCCAGAGGTGTCACCGGACATGACAGCGCTGCATTGCCGCACAGGGTAATTATTACATCCATCTTCCTGAGCAGTCCTTCATCAATGGCTTTTGATTCTTGACCGGAAATATCAATCCCTATCTCCTTCATTACCCTTTTGGCATAGGGATTTACCCCCGCCGGTATAAGTCCTGCGCTGTATACCGCTACCCGCCCATGCCCGAGTTTCCGCGCAAGCCCCTCTGCCATCTGCGAGCGGCAGGAATTTCCCGTACATAAAAACATTACCTTAACCATTTTTACCTCCGTGAATGTTAATTCTCAACACATGTAACGAGTTATCTTTTGCTGTTGCTCCCCTTTTTGCCAGGCCTGCACAAGACCTTTATATCCTGTTTGACCGCCTCTTTTAACCTCTTTTTGTCCTCCAGTATCAGGGCATCATCCCCGAGGCATGAAGAGAGGAGTTTTATGAAGTCGAGATTATAGGTGTTTATCAATTTATCCGGCAGGCGATAGAAGGTCCAGGTTCCGGATCTTCTGCATTCTACGAGCCCGGCTGTCTTCAGTATCCCGAGATGTTTTGAGACCGTTGACTGTCCCATACCCAATATGTCCATCAACTGGCAGACACACAGCTCCCGGCCGTCAAGGAGTTTCAATATCCTCACCCGCGTCTCATCAGCTACGGCCTTTGCCTGTAAAATAAAATCTCTCAACTTATCCCCTTTCATCACTATATCACTATATCGTGATATAAGAATAAAACAACAAGAACCCTTGTGTCAAGCAGCCCTCTGTCACGCAGTGTTATTGAATTTTTTCACCCCTTATGCTAACATCAAACCAATCGGCAAAAAAAAGTTGCAGATCAAGTCGTTCGGGGACAGAAAAGTATCACTTTTAACAACATGCGGCATTAACTAATGATAGGGAACGACAATGACAGACTCTCAAGTATCTCCTGACTTTAGCCCCTGCAAACACAGGGAATCCGCCTTTCCCGAAGGGCTGGACGTCATCTTTTGTCCTACAAAAGTGGCGGTAATCGGTGCATCAAATCGTCCTGAAAGTGTGGGCCTTGCTGTTTTTAAAAATCTTCTCTTTGGAAACTTTTCCGGTATTCTCTATCCCGTAAACCTGAGGGCGAAATCGGTTTGCGGTGTGAGGGCCTATCCATCAATCTCGGACATACCAGACCCGGTAGACCTGGCAGTGATTATTGTTCCGGCTGCATCCACCCCTGCAGTGGCCAGGGAGGCGGCAAAAAAAGGCGTAAAAGGCCTTGTCGTGATTTCAGCCGGGTTCAGGGAGACCGGTCCGGCAGGGGCAAAAATAGAGGAAGAACTCCTCTCCATCTGCCGGGAGAACAATATCAGACTTGTGGGACCCAACTGCCTTGGGGTAATCAACACAGACGGTCCTGTGAGTCTTAATGCCAGTTTTGCCAGGCAAAAGGCCCATCCCGGAAACATTGCCTTTATCAGTCAGTCAGGAGCCCTGTGCACAGCGGTTCTGGACTTTGCGGCAAAGAGAAACATGGGTTTTTCAAAGTTTATCTCAGTGGGCAACAAGGCTGATGTGGACGAGCTGGCCCTGATCCGCTACCTCCATGCAGACCCCCTGACAAAGGTCATCATGTTATATATAGAAGAACTGCGCCACGGCTTTGAGTTTATAAAAACAGTGCGGGAGATTACCGGAGGCGATAATCCCACACCGATTCTGGCCATTAAATCAGGCAGAACGGCTGAGGGGGCGGCAGCGGTCAGTTCCCATACCGGCTCACTTGCAGGCACTGAAGCTGTTTACAATGCCCTCTTCCAGCAGTCCGGGGTCTTCCGGGTGCAGACAATCGAGGAGCTCTTTGATTGCGCCCTTGCCTTCGGCTGTCAGCCCCTGCCCAAATCCAACCGCATCGCCATCATTACAAATGCCGGCGGCCCCGGCATTATCGCCACTGACGTCACCATTCATTCGGGCCTGAGACTTGCAAAATTCAGCGACAAAACCACAGAGACACTTAAAAACCATCTGCCCAGCACGGCAAACATTCACAATCCTGTGGATGTTATCGGAGACGCCGGTTCAGAGCGGTACCGTGCAGCGCTTGAAGCCGTATTAAATGATGAGAATGTGGATGGTGTCATCTTTATTCTCACCCCGCAGTCCATGACAGAGATCGAGAAGACCGCATCCATTATTCCGGACCTGGCCCGAAAGAGCGGAAAACCGGTAGTCGCCTCTTTTATGGGCCTGATGGATGTCTCAAAGGGTGTTGCAATCCTTGAGAAAAACGGGATTCCTCATTATCCCTTCCCGGAGACTGCGGCCCGGGTCATGGGTGCGCTGTACCAGCACGCCCAGTGGATTCACCGTCCCCATGCCAGGGAGTTTGAGCTTTCATTCGACAGGCCCAGGGCCAGGAAGGTGATCGAGGAGTCTTTGGCCTCCGGCGTAAAATACCTGGGTGAAGTGGAAGGGAATGAAATCCTTGCAGCATATGGGTTTCCTGTATTACCGGCCCGGCTTGTCACAACTGCCGAGGAAGCGGCTGAGGCCGTAAGGACACTCGGTGCCTGTGCCTTCAAGATTGTTTCGCCACAGGTTATTCACAAGTCTGACGTGGGCGGAGTCAGGGTGGGGGTCAGGACTCCGGAGGAAGCGGTTTCAGCCTTTGAGTCCATAATCTCTGCGATCCGCAAGAACGTGCCCGAGGCACAGATACAGGGCGTTTATGCCCAAAAAATGGCTGCCGAAGGGATTGAGGTGATTCTCGGCATTAACCGGTATAAAGTCTTTGGCCCACTCCTCATGTTCGGGCTGGGCGGCATATATGTGGAAATTTTTAAGGATGTCAGTTTCAGGCTCGCGCCAATCAGGCACAACGGGGCAAAATTCATGGTGCGCTCCATCAAGGCCTATCCAATGCTGACAGGGGCTCGGGGAGCACCATTGCGAGATATCGAGGAGCTGGAAAAATGCCTTATGCGGCTTTCAGCCCTGGCCACTGAAAATCCGGAAATCGCTGAGCTGGATATCAACCCCCTCATTGTTCACGAACAGGGCTCGGGATGTTCCATCGCAGACTGCCGTATCCTTCTCGATCCAGACCGTACCTGTGCCTGACAACCCGTCAGCACCTGACACTTTCACATAAACCTTACCTGCTGCGGGAAACTCCAACCCTGTCACAGAAATCATGAATGTAGCAGGTACTGCAGAGCGGGGAGACGGGTTTGCATATGCCCTGACCAAAGGCCACAAGCAGGCCGTTTATCTCCTTCCAGTATTGCCCGGGGAGTTTTCCCCTGAGCACGAATTCGGTCTCCTCCGGGGTTTTTGTCCTGACATAACCCCAGCGGTTGGTAATCCTGTGCACGTGGGTGTCAACACATATACCCGGCCGGTTGTAGGCAAGGGTGACAACAAGGTTGGCGGTCTTTCTGCCAACACCCTTTAACTTAAGAAGTTCGTCAATGTTGTCAGGCACCCTGCCGTTGTATTTGCGGGCTATAATCTCACTCAGCGCCTTTATCCGTCCTGCCTTGACCTTATAGAAACCAACAGGATAGATGGCCTTCCGGATATCATCCTCACTCAGTGCAGCCATGGCCTCAGGTGTGGAGGCAAGGGCAAACAGTCTCCTTGATGCCTCGCCTGTAGTCCTGTCCTGGGTTCTCAGACTGAGTATGCAGGAGATGAGTATTTTAAAGGGGTCCTTTTCCATGCGGGCCATCTCCTCAAGCCAGGGAACTTTGAGGGTCTTTACCTGTTTTCCGAGGAGACGGATGACCTTATGAATATCGCTGTCCCTAAAACCCTGAGTCCCCCTCTACACTTATAGCCTCAACAGGACAATTCTCCTCAGCAGCCTCGCAACAGCCCGCGTACTCACAGGCATCCGGGTCAATCACTCTTGACTTACCCACTGCTTCATCAAGAAAAAATACGGCAGGGCATATCTCTGCACACGCCCCGCAGCCAATACATGTATCCTGGTCTACCGTAACATTCATGGCGAAATTATAACATTTCCGACCGTTATCCTCCATATACCCCGGCTATTATCAGGAGAAAAAAGACCTCGTTCAGCTCACATATTGCACCGAGATTATCTCCTGTAAGACCGCTGAAATGCCTGGCAAAAAATTTCATTAACGGCAGTGTAAAGAGATATGCCGCAACTACGAGTAATGCCGAAATGGGGATTGAAGGAAATGCAATGTAGCTTAAGGAGAGATACCTTCCAGACACAAAAATCACCATTACAATAATCACGGAGACAACGAATTGAGTCCAGCCTGTCTCGTTGATAAGGAGATACCCGAGGCCGTCCTTTCTCGCACTCGTGCCATGAAATATGGCCGCCACCATGGACCAGGCACCGATTACAGGAAAGAGCAGTAGATATGGTATGGGAGTGATTGAGAATAACTCCAGAATCAGGAGGTATTTTAAGAGCAGAACAAGCACTATCGCCGTAACCCCGATCGGCCCTGTTGTGCTGTCCTTCATTATATCGAGTTTCCCCTGCCTCGGTTTTCCGGAGGCAATGGCGTCAAATGTATCTGCAAGGCCGTCGAGGTGGAAACCACCGTTGATCAGGATTGAGACGATGAGCAGCAGGGCTGCGGTAATCGCCGAAGGCAGGAAAGGGTCAAACGCCGTATAGGCCAGGACCAGCAGGCCCCCCTTTATCAGCCCTGCAAGGGGAAAGAACGCGGTGCTTCTGCCAACATCCCTCCCGGATATCCTGCCCCTGAGCCTGACAGGCAGTATGGTCAAAAACTGTAATGCAAGTAAAAAACCTTTCAAGGTGACTGTACCATCAAAACCTCTCCATACAGAGTCTGTGTATAAACTGCACTCACTGTCAAGACTGGATTCCGGCTTAAGGAGTGCCGGAATGACAGATAGGGAGACCGTATGTTCAGCCGGTCGTCTCCCCTGTAACTCCTGCCTCCTGAAACGTTGCCATCTCCCTGTATATCTTGAGTCCTGCATCCATCAGGGTCATGGCAAGTGCTGCACCTGTCCCCTCACCAAGGCGGAGGTCAAGGTCGAGGATGGGGCGGCATCCCATATGCTCAAGCATGGCCCTGTGCCCAATCTCCTGTGAGTTATGGGCTGCAAAGAGGTAGTCTGCCACAACAGGGTTGAGAGACCAGGCAATAAGTGCGCCTGCCGTGGATATAAAGCCATCAACCACAACCGGGATACCGCGTGCTGCAGCACCGATACAGAGCCCGGCAATCCCCCCTATCTCGGCACCCCCCACCTTTGAGAGCACATCAACCGGGTCTTTAGGGTCCGGCCTGTTGAGACTGATGGCCTTCTCTATAACATCTCTCTTTTTCTTAAGGGCCTCATCTCCGATACCCGTTCCCCTGCCTGTTACCTCTGAAACCGGCATTCCGGTTATAACGGCAGCTATGGCCGATGAGGGGGTTGTGTTGGCAATGCCCATCTCACCTGTGGCAAAGAGTTTAAACCCCTTTTCAGCATATTCTTCGGCAAGCTCAACCCCGGCCTCCATGCACCTCAGCGCCTCATCCCTTGTCATTGCAGGGCCTTTTGTCATGTTTTTTGTCCCATGCACGACCTTCTTCTTCACAAGCCCTTCAGAATCCTGAAAATCAAAATCCACACCAATATCGACAACCACGACCTCTGCGCCCGCATGTCTTGCAAGCACATTGATTCCCGCCCCGCCACTCAGAAAGTTGAAGACCATCTGTCTGGTTACCTCTGAGGGATAGGCGGAGACACCCTCCTCAGCCACACCATGGTCACCTGCAAATGTAAAGACGACCTTCTTCGGTATCTCCGGCATCTCCGTCTCATAGATGGCCACAAGCCTTCCGGCGAATTCTTCAAGCCTTCCGAGACTGCCGGGCGGCTTGGTAAGGTTGTCAAGGCGTCTTTGGGCTGCGGAATACAGTTCCTTTCTCACGGGTTTAATATGTAACAGTCTCTCCTCAATCTTCATGGAACTTTAACCTCCATTAAAAAACTATCCCTTCACCTTAAGCGGTATCCCGCTCACTACCAGATAGACCTCATCTGCCACCCCTGCCACCTCCTGATTCAACCGCCCTGCCATATCCCTGAAGAACCTGGCCAGCCGGTTGTCCGGCACTATCCCCATGCCCACCTCGTTGGAGACTACATACAGTGACGAGCGGGCAGTTGAGTCCTTAAAGTCAGTCAGCACGCGGACGAACCTGCTTATCTCCTCTTCAACCAGGGGCTGGGCATTACCCGGCCTGCTGCCGATGATATTGGAGAGCCAGAGGGTAAGGCAGTCAACAAGGAGCACGTTGTAACGACGGGAAACCCTCTGAATGAGGTCGGGCATTGCCACAGGCTCTTCCAGGGTCTCCCACTCGTCTCCCCGCTCTTCCCTGTGTTTTCTTATCCGCTCGTCCATCTCCCTGTCAAGCGACTCTGCTGTGGCAATATATGCTTTTTGCCCTGAGACCCTTGATGCCTCGTTCAGGGCAAAGGAGCTCTTTCCGCTCCTTGCCCCCCCGGTGATGAATACGATTTTTGGAAACAAAATTTCGATCATCCTGTTTTTCCCGCCTTGTTTGGTATGAAATAAAAGATAGCAAACAGGGTTGTCAATAGTCAATCATCCCCGGACATGAGAGGCTTAAGGCTGGGTTTTTATACTGAGTATATGTCTTCTCTGTGTCCCTGTGTCTCCGTGGTTTATTCTGCTTTATTCATCTCCCATTAACTGGGATTTCAGGACCCAGCAGGTGCTGAAACGGCAGTGTAACGTATTATGATATAATTAAATGTTATATTCCATAAGTGAAAGGGACAAAAACCTTTTAGTTCAGGTATAATTTAATGAAACAGTTACAGGCAATGTTTTCTTTAAGGGGAAGTAATTTCAGAACAATTTTGTATCCAATTGTGAGCGGTCTTTTATTGGCCTATCTCTCAGCCTCTATTATAAATGTGTTCTACCACAAAAGCACCATCAGGACCGTAAAACAGGGCAGGACAAATCAGGGCTCTGAATTCACCCGCAGCATATCAACCAGCCAGATACTGAAGAAGAACATTTTTGGGCTGAAATATGAAGAACCCGGGGGGAATACAGCCGGAGAAACAGACGGAAAAGTGGTGTCCAGTGCCGGAGAGAGCATCAGAAAATACCAGCTTATAGGCACAGTGCTGGGAAAGACAAGGATGGCCCTGCTTAAAAAAGACAAGGAATTAAAAGTCCTTGCTGCCGGACAGTCCCTTGGTGAATATACGCTTAAAAAGATCTCTTTTGATTCCGTCCTGTTTGAAAATAACGGCAAAAAGGTCACCCTGCGATTTCCAGAAACCAAAAAGACAAAACCCACAGGCACAAGACAGGCGATGGCAAGAGCCCAGGTTCCCAATGTCAGGCCTCAAACATCAGCGGGACAGACAGACACTCAGACAGACAGGATAACCATAAAGAGAAAGGAAGCCCTCTCCATGGCCCAGAATCTGAACAAAATCCTCACCACTGTGCGCATATCCCCCTTTTATCAGAAGGATGAATTCATCGGATATCAGCTGAGCATGCTCAGAAAAAATTCGTTTCTGTATAAGCTCGGGCTCAGGCGCGGGGACATACTAAAAAGAATAAACGGTGAGGATGTCAGTTCTCCCCAAAAGGCCATAGAGCTGCTCTCCAGGATTCAGGAGATTACGGCCGTGAATATCGACCTTATGAGAAAGGGAGAAAAGAAATCCCTCTTTATCGAGATAGAGGAATGAGCCGGACAAGACTTGATAATACGAAAATTGAAACAGCTATTTATATAAAAGGAGATTCCTAATGATGAAATTTCTGAACCCTAAATTGAAAAGTCTGTTCCTCCTTGTTTTCTGCCTGCTCCTTTTCCATGCCTCTCCCCTGAGGGCAGAGGTCGGAATGAATTTTCAGGAGGTTTCTTTACAGGATTTTGTTGATTTTGTCTCGGAATACACAGAGTCCAACATCATCTATGACCCGAGGGATTTAAAAGGGACTGTTACGGTAAAGGCAAAAAAGGAGTTTACAGAATCGGACATCATGAGCATTCTGAAGACTGTATTGAGTATTAACAACCTTGAAGCTATTACGGAAGAGGATATCATATACATTGTAAGGAAGGCCAAGGTGGCAAAACTGCCCTACTCCTTTGAAGGAGAGGTCAGGCCAGGGGAGCTCGGTGAGGCTGAAAAAGATCAGGAAAACATATTGGTCAGTGTTTTCCAGATTGAAAATATTGATGCAAAGCTGCTTTCAAAATTCTTCAATCTCACCAAATCAGACTACGGCAGGATTGAGACCATACCGACACTCAATGCCGTGGTGGTAAAGGACAAGAGCGTCAATGTCAGGAGGATGGCCCAGATGGTCAATACCATAAGTTCAATGGGAACGGGTCTCCGGGTAGAGATTATTCCCCTGAAAAACACCTATGCCAGTGAATTTGCCAAGACCATCAAGATGTTCTTTGCAGAACTCGGCAAATCCTCTTACATGCGTGTCAAACCGGTCTTCATGGCGGACAGGACATCGAACTCCTTAATTGTGGCGGCCCTGCCCAAGGATATGGCCCTTATAAAGCGGATAATCACCAACACAGATGTAATGAAGGACACGATAACAACACCGAGGGTCTTTAAACTCAAGTATGCCATGGCCGAAGATGTGGAAAAAGTGCTGAACAAGATACTCTCCGACTCAAGGCTTAAAAAGAGCAAGCTAAAACCACCGCAACAGCGCGGCAGCACGGGAATGAAGGTAGCTGCCGACAAGGCCACCAATACCATTTCAGTTGTAGGGGATCCCGAGCTCTATGCCCAGCTGGAGTCGTTAATAGCAAAGCTGGACGTTCCGAGGGACCAGATATTTGTTGAGGCATTAATCCTGGAGACCACACTCGAGGATGGAGCCAAGTTCGGGGTGGAGTGGCTTGCAGGTGCCGGAAACAGCAATTTTGTAGGTACCGGCACATTTCTGGACTCAAAAAACGTTATTGACCTTCAGAGCCCTGTTTTAGAGGGCAATCCCCCGAATCTCGGGGCACTTCCCGGGGGGTTTGGTCTGGGGATACTCGGCAATATCATAACCTACGAGGGCGTAAAATTCCCCACGCTCAGTGCGCTGGTAAATGCAATAAAGACAGAGTCAGGGATCAATATACTCTCAAAACCCCAGCTCCTTACACTGGACAACGAAGAGGCAGAGGTATTTGTGGGAGAAAACCGACCATTCCTGATAAGCGAAAAATTTGATGCAAACAACAACCCGATCCAGACATTTGATTACAGGGATGTGGGCATCAAACTGAAGATACTGCCCCATGTTATAGATGAGAATACGGTCCTGTTAAACATACAGCAGGAAGTCAAAAAAGTTATAGCAAGTGCAGTAGGCGTTGCCTCAGCCCCGATCACCCTTACAAGAAGCACCAAGACCACCATAAAACTGAACAATAATACAACGGTGGTGATAAGCGGTCTGATAAAGGACGACATGAGCATGACAGAGACAAGGGTGCCGGTTCTGTCCAGAATTCCCCTGCTGGGCTGGCTTTTCCGCTCCAAGGACACTTCAAGGGAAAAGACAAACATGATGGTCTTCATCACAACAACCATAATAAAGAGCAGGCAGGATATGGAAGATCTCACACGGGCAAAACGGGCTCTGTTGAAAAATACAGGTGAGGAAGATATTAAGAAAGAGATTAAGAAAGAGAGCACAAAAGAGATAGAAAAAGAAAAAGTAAAGAAAGAAGAAGTAAAGAAAGATGAAGGGGCCGTGGAAGACGAATGAATAATCTGGCACCTGACCTTGACAGTCTGCCCAAAGAGGTGCTGGATCTTTATATGAGATTTCCGGACCGGTCGGACTTTCTGCCGCTTCAGGCCGACAACGGAAGGCTCACCTTTCTTGTAAGCTCTGAGGACGGTATCAGAAAGGCGTCCTTTGTGGCACTCCGCTGCAAGTCTCAGGGGAGTTTCAGGTTTGTGCCGCAAAAGACACTTCTTGAGATAGCTGAAAAGTTTTCCTTTGTCTTTGAAGAAGATGTGGACCTGAATGCAGAGGGTGAGTCCATCTCTTCAGATGAGTATGATATCCTGAGCGGTGTTCACGATGATGCACCTGTGGTCAAGCTCGTCAACCAGAGCATTATGAGCGCTATAAGGCTCGGGGCGAGTGATATTCACATAGAGGGAAGAGAGGCAAATCTCATCCTCAGGTTCAGGGTGGACGGCAGGCTGAAGACAGTGAAGACCATTGATAAAGGGCTCCTCGAACCACTGATCGCACGCATAAAGGTCATGGCGGATATGGATGTGGCAGAGACCCGCAGACCACAGGACGGCAGGATAAATATCCAGTTCGGCACCAAGATGATAGATATAAGGGTCTCGACAATTCCGACTGCCAAGGGTGAAAAGGCGGTACTGAGGCTTTTGAGCAGGTCAGAGACAGCCCTCAAGCTTGAGCTGCTCGGCCTTGATGAATCACACGTAAAACTTCTCCAAAGGCTTCTCAAGTCTCCAAACGGCATAATAATGGTTACAGGGCCGACCGGCAGTGGCAAGACCAGCACACTCTATGCCTCCATACTCGAGATTCAGAACGAGACGGTAAACATAGTAACAATTGAAGACCCTGTTGAGTACAGGATAGACGGAATTGCACAGGTCCAGGTCAACCCTGCCACCGGCGTAACCTTTGCCAGGGCTATCAGGACCTTTTTAAGGCAGGACCCGGATGTTATCCTGGTTGGAGAGATAAGGGATGAGGAGACAGCCGAGGCAGCCATACAGGCATCACTTACCGGCCATCTGGTGCTCACCACCCTTCATACGAGTGATGCGCCAACGGCAGTAGCAAGACTTGTGGAGATGAACATAGAGCCCTTTCTCCTGTCAAGCAGCCTCCTGCTCGTTATCGGGCAAAGACTGGTGAGAAAGATATGCCCTGTGTGCAGGGAGGAGGCAACCCTGGAGGACGAGATCAGGGATATCTTCCTGAAAAAGGGATTCGAGATAAACAGATATTTCAGGGGCAGGGGTTGTGAAAAGTGTTTTGGTACCGGATACAAGGGGAGAATCGGCCTTTTCGAATTCCTCCTGCTTGATGACGATATAAGAAAACTCATTATGAGAAAGGCCAGTTCAACGGAAATCAAGACCCTTGCCGTTAAGCAGGGTATGAAGACCATGTTCGCCAATGGTGTTGAATTAATCCAGGAGGGCATTACGACACCGGAGGAGGTTATAACTGCCACAACGCAGTAAATGACCGGAAAGACCAATGGCCATATATAAATATAAGGGATACGATCCCGCGGGAAAGGAAGTCAAAGGAGTGGTAGAGGCCCCTACCAGGGCCATGGCCATGAAGAGCCTCAGGGACGAGACAATTCTGCCCTATCTGATTGAAGAGATGGGCAAGAAAAAAAGAAGATGGGTATTTCAGAAGAAGGACTCGGGCCAGCTATTCTTCCAGGTAGGCATAATGCTGAAGAGCGGCCTGCCGCTTATAAAGTCACTCGATATAACCATGAGGCACCGGGAGCAGAAAGGCCTGTCGCACATTCTCAGTGACATTAAAAAGCATGTATCTGAAGGCAGGAGATTTTCAGAGGCCCTTGCCGCTTATCCCGAGGTCTTTCCTGATGTCTATGTAAATATGGTCAGGATAGCAGAGGCGACCGGCGGGCTGGCAGACGTGCTGCTGAATATTGCAGAGTACGAAGAGAGGAAGAAGGAGCGGGAGGGAAAGATAAAGAGTGCCCTCACCTACCCCCTTGTGGTCGGCCTGATAGGCAGCGCAGTGGTTGGGTTTCTCCTTGGATACGTTGTTCCGAAGATGGAAAAGATATTTCAGTCTGTAAAGATAGACCTGCCTTTTTCAACCACCCTGCTGATAGCCACCGGCTCTTTCCTTAGAAGCTACGGGCTGATTCTGAGCATACTGTGCGGGGCTCTGGTAATTGCCGGGGTCAGGATGTACAGAAACTCTGTGCCGTTGAGAAAACGGGTTGACACCCTGCTCATCGGGGTGGAAGTGCTTCGCAAGGCGGTAATGGCAAGAATTTCCGAACTCCTCGCCTTTCAGCTCAGGGAAGGGATCCCGCTGGTGGCCGCGCTTAACGGTTGCAGGGGCGTAGTGAATAATCTCCTGATAAAGGAGGAGATGCAGCGACTCGCACTTGAGGTTGAGAAAGGAAAACCCCTTTCCGAGGGGCTGAAAGACTCGCCGGTCTTTGATGAGATGTTGATGGCAGCAGTGCTTACCGGAGAGAAGACCGGAGAGCTTGCCGGCTTTCTTGAGAGGATGTCCTATTATTACAGAAAGGATGTGGAGAGGATTATGGGAAGGCTTACGTCCCTTGCAGAACCTGTATTTATACTTATCCTGGGGCTTGTGGTCGGCTTTATAGTGGTCTCTATAATGACGCCGTTGTTTGAGATGAATCAACTCGTAAAGTGAAACTTGTCGGAATGACATATAACCAAATAAAGGAGGTAGAGATGAGATACACAAAAAGAGAATCCGGGTTTACCCTGATAGAGCTCATGGTCGTTCTGGTTATCCTTGGCATCCTGGCCACATTCCTGATGCCGAAGATACTTAACAGGCCGGATGAGGCGAGGATAATAAAGGCAACGAACGACATCAGGGCCATTGAATCCGCCCTGCAACTCTACAAGATCGACAACGGAAGTTATCCAACCACGGAGCAGGGGCTTATGGCGCTTGTGAAAAAACCCGACATTGAACCCATCCCCAGGCACTACCGTAACGGTGGCTATCTGGACTCTGAGTCAACCCCCCTTGACCCATGGGGTAACAAGTACATATACAGGAGTCCCGGAGAAGGGGACAGGGAGTACGAGATAATCAGTTTCGGGGCTGACGGCAGGGAAGGCGGAGATGGCGTGGATGCAGATATCAGGAGCTGGGAGATAAAGTGAGAAACCGCAACGGGTTTACCTTTGTGGAGATACTCGTCGTAATGCTTATCCTCTCGATAGGGCTCTTTGTGCTTGTGCCCAGGCTGGCACCGCGGATTCTTGAACCAACGTCTCCTCTGGAGAAAAAGGTCAATTCCGTAATTACAAAGGCCCTGGAAAAGGCCGGAGAATCCGGGAGGGCCGAAGAGATTACCTTTATCATGGGCAGCGGGAGTTTCCGCCTGGAAGACGAGGAGTTCAAGCTTCCTGAGGGCCTGACAGTAATGGAAGCCCTGGTCAATGACAAGCGGGCGGATGCACTCGAGGTTACAGTAAAGGCCTACCCTGCAGGGATAATCGATTACTTTGAGTTAACGCTATCCGACAACAGCAAGCTTGTCAGCCTGCCGCTGCTTGCAGAGGTTGAGTCAAGGGGATGAGAAACCGGGGGTTTACTCTGCTTGAGGTCCTGATCGCCATGGTTGTGCTGGCGATCTCCCTGTCCGGCATTTTCACGCTTCTGAAATCAAATATCGACACAACCGGCTATACCCTGAAAAAAATAGAACTGCTTGAGGCAGGAGGCGATATCTTTTACACCCTGTACACTGACCCGGACATAGAGCCAACGCCGGGGCTTGTCAAGCTGAAAGGATATGAGGGAGTACAGTACAAGGTTACTGAAAGCTCCCTGGGGATTTCATACATAAAGGAATACACCCTTACACTGAAAAAAGATGAGGCGGAGATTGTATATAATTTCTACAGATAGGGGGATGACCCTGCTTGAGGTGCTTGTTGCACTTGCATTGAGTGCGCTCGTTCTTGCGGGGCTTTACTCTTCCATGAACACGGTCTTTACCACGGACAGGGCCCTTGACGACAGGCTCAGGGGGGTAATGAGTTACGTCAGACTGAACAATCTCTTTCAGACAGACATGAGGACCATGATAGGGCTGCCCTCCATGCAAAACACCATTTTCGGCATGGAAATAAGCTTTAAATCAACTCATTCCCTTTATTCCAACTCCTCTTTTCCGGTAATGGTAACGTATTTTGTGGACAAGGTGGACGGGGAAAAGTATCTGTACAGGGAAGAGGCTGAAGAGAAAAAGGGTGTAAACCTCAGGATAAGACTCCTTGAGAAAGTGGGGGAGCTGAAGTTTCTTACCCCTTCTGAAGAGGGCTGGAAGGAGCAGTTTGTGGGTAAGGATGTGGTCAGGATGGAATATGTCTACGGCGATAAAAAGTGGACTATCACGGGGGGGAGACTCCTCTGAAGACAAACCCTGAATTCAAGACAAAAGGCTCTGTCCTGATAGTGGTTCTCATCGTTGTAGCCGCCTCCCTATCCCTTTTACTGCTTAAAAACGAAAAGGTTGTGGCCCAGTATGACGAGGTGGCCTCAGCGCATAAGATTCAGCAGGGCTATATCTACTGCGACTCTGTAATAAAGGGAATTACCAGGCTTCTGGAGGATGACACGAACACCTATGATTCATCTGAAGAGCTTTGGGCTGCCCTGCCCACCATTCCCACTACCGAGGGGTATATCAGTATCGTAGTGGTTCCGCTCAACAGCAGGATCTCCATCATAGAAGTCTCTTCCAGAAATGAAAAACTGAGAAGGAGGACAGAGGATGCAGTGGAAAGACTGCTCTCCGGTGCATCAGAGCAGCTTGACCTGGAATCCCTGCGCAACCTGAGGCCATACAGCCTTGGGGAGCTGAGGCTCCTTCCCGGATTTTCCGGTCTCCCAAAAGACCTGCTCGGCCATTTCACGGTAGAGGACACAGCAGGCAAGCTGAATATCAACTTTGCCGGGGAATCTGTGCTGGCCGCCTTTCTGCCAGAGATTGAGCCCCTCACAGAGGCAATTATCAAGTACAGGGAATCAAAGCCCTTTAAAGATATCTCCCAGATAAGAAAGGTCCCGGGCATGTCGGATGACGTGTATCTCGCCATCCAGCCCTACATAACCGTCAGCAGCTCCCTCTTCTATATCTTTACAGAGGCGGAAGTGGGTGGCACAAGGACCAGGGCCAACGCGATTGTTAAAAAAGTGTCCGGAAAGATTAAAATACTTAAATACTTTGAGGAAACAGAGGAGTTCTATGTCGGTGGACAAGATAATATTCCTTCATAAAGACCACCTGGTGGTCTGCTCCCGCGAGGGTGCCGCCTATAGCGAGAAGACCTTCCCGCTCACCGGGGAGCTGCCTTCCCATAAAGGCTATGTGCTCGTATTACCGGACGAGATGGTCAATCTGGTATCCACTGATATCAGACCGGTCAAGAGCGGTAATCTCAGGGAGATGGTAAGGCTTTATCTGTCGGGTATCTTTCCCGAGGGGGAGATTCAGAACAGGTTCGGCTTTGTAAATACATCACCTGTCACGGCATTCGTGTATCTTGAGGACCTGAGCAGACTCATTGAAGAGTATCCGGCGCTCTTTAATTCCGCAGGCATTATCACCACTCCGTCCCTGATTGCCCTCCTGTCTGAAGAGGGGAATTTTGTGCTCAGGACAGACCAGACCACCCTGCTGAAGAATGACAGCGGATTTCTCCATATTACCGGTGATACAGAGGGATATCCCCCTGCCAATGATTTAAAGGAGTTTAACATTGCCGGGCAGGAGAGGAAGCAGTTGCTGCAATGGCTTGACCGGATTATCGCCAATGACAGGACCAGGGAGCTTAACCTGAGGCTGACCGGACAACAGGAGGGGTGGACACTTGCCGCCATGAAAAAAGACCTGATATTCTGGGGTGCCGTATATCTCGTCTTTGTCCTCGCCCTCTTCCTGAAGACCATTCCCCTGAAGGAGGATCTGAATGTTTACGAAAAGGCAATTAACAGCATATATTCATCCATGAAGATAGCGGACAATCCCGATCCCTATGGCATGCTTCTCTTCAGGATAAGCCAGTTAAAGAAACAGGGGGCCGGCAATATTGAGCCGCTGAAGATACTCTCTGCCATGAGCACATCATTTAATGAGGAGGCATCCGTAGATGACCTTGACGTCAACCAGGAGTTGATAAGAATAAAGGGAACCATAAAGAATCTGCAGTCACTCGAGAAGGCATCTGAAGACCTCTCCAGGATACTCAAGGTAAAGTTTGTTATAGAATCCGCAAAGGTTCAGCAGGAGGGGGTAAATTTTATAATCACTGCGAGGTTTAAGGAATGAAGGAAAGAGCCGGCATATCAGTGCTGATCATAATAATAATCTTTGCCGCCACCTATATGTTTTTTTCTGCAAAGGAAGGACAAATACTGAAGGAAAAGGATGCTGTGCAGAAGCAATATGAAAAGATCTATTCAATGGCTGAAGAGTATAAACTCCTTTCAAGTAAAAACAAGGGAGCGGGACGTCTTAAGGAGGGCCTGCTGTCGTTTGTCCAGAGCTCGGGAAGCAGGCTGAACCTCTCGGACAGGATAGCCACAGTAAAACCAATTCCCGGCAGTGTTGAAGGCGTAAGCGTGCTTTATCAGGGGTTGAACCTTACGGAGATAGTAGCGGTGCTTAAGGTTGCCGGTGAATTCTCGAACATACAGGTCAGGGCCTTCTCAATATCAAAGAGGTTCGACGACCCGGGATATGCTGACCTGAACATGCAGATAGAGAAGATAAAATGAAGAAGGTCCTGCTCTTTTTATCCTCCTTTCTGATAGGAATATATCTCTTCCTGCCCTATAATGTCCTGTACTCAAGGGCCCTTGAAACCCTTACAGCAGGAAGCAGGATACCCCTGGAGTACGAGATGTCGGATGCATCCGCACTGAAGGTAGTCTTTTCAGACGTATCGATAGGGAGCGGCAAAGAGACGCTTACACTTGATAACGTCATCTTGCGGGTTACACCTCTGGGATACATTTTTAAGGGCGCCATCGGGTACATTACAACCCCTGGGGCTCGTATTCAGGTCCTGAAGAAGAACGGACTCCTTGACCTGGTCTTTGATGTAAAAAACTTTCATAATAAAATACTTGGCGATGGCTCTCTTACACTCAAGGGACACCTCCTTGTCGGACAGGACCAGGTAAAGGATGGCAGGATAGAACTGCTCATCAAAGACCTTAAAATTCCTGCCTCAGGAAGCGACATCCTCCTGAAAGAGGTGAGCGGCAGCGGCGATATAGACAACGGAAAGCTGTTAATTAAGGATCTGACTATCAAGGGACCTGTAGACATCTCTGCAACGGGTACTGTGTTGCTCAATTACAGGACTCCCGAGATGTCGATACTGGATATCTCGGTAAAATACAAGATGGGTGCGCTTCAGGGGTCGCAAAAACTGAAGGGCACTGTAAAGAGTGCCCTTGCCTCAATGAATACCCTCAGTGTCCTGCCTCCTGCCCCTTGACCCTTGCCTTCCTCTTTCTCCTGAGCTTCTGTTTCCTTATCTTCTGCCTTGCCTTTTCAGCAGGGCTTTCGGTTCCGAGCAATTTTCGCTCGATCTTTTCCGTCAGATACCTCCTTGCAAGGAAGCGGTTGAGCGGCTGGGAGCGGCTCTCCTGACACTTGACCTCTATGCCTGTAGGAATGTGCTTCAGATATACGCATGTAGAGGTCTTGTTCACCTTCTGTCCGCCATGCCCCCCTGAGCGGACAAACTTTTCAATTATCTCCTCTTCCCGGATACCCAGGGCCGCCATCCTCTCCCTGAGCTCCTTCACCTTCTCCGCTCTAACCCCTTCCATCACTCCTTTAATCCCTTAATCCATCTTTATATCCCCAAAGCCTTTCTCTTCTTAACAATATGGGCCTCAATCCCGTCTGCAATCCCTACCGGGTCGTCACCCACGGCAATCTTTCCACCTGTTATCCCCTCGATATCCTCTGTAAGCAGTTTTACCACGTCCGGCGCACCGGTAACAGGCGGCACAGGGGATACATGGGTGTAGAGGCCAAAGGCCACTGCAAAAATGGCATCAATGGTCGCCTTCTGCTCCATGTATTCAGGCGCTGTAACAGCCACAGGAAGCTGTGAGGGATCAACGCCAAGGGCATCGGCAATAGCGGTCACAAGGACTGCAATCCTGCCCGTATCCGTGCATGTGCCAAAGCTCAACACAGGGGGTATGCCCAGTGTCCTGCATACTGACTTGAGCCCTTCACCGGCAAGCTCCTGAGCCTCAATAGTCTGCAGACCACCAACCTGAAGCGCTGCATTGCCGCAGCCTGCACTCAGCACAAGGATGTCCCTCTTTATCAGCTCCTTTGCCACTGCCACTGTCAATGAGTCCTGGGGTCCGTTTGTCAGGGTCGAGCAGCTCACAAGGGCTGTCACTCCCTTTATGGCACCTTTCTTTATCACATCAAGCAGCGGCTCCAGGGTTCCGCCGAGGGCACCCAGTATCGCCTCTGTTGAAAAGCCGACAATCGCCTTCTGCTTATTCGCAGGAATGAACGTCTCCTTGCCCTTTCTGTTCTTAAAATTCTCTACGGCAACCTTTATGAGGTCCATTGCCAGGCCTTCCACATCTTCGGGCTTGTACTCATAGTTGAGATTGACCCCCGGAATGCGGACGAGTTTTGAAACCGACGCCACAGTGGCATTGTATTTATCCGCAAATATGCCGAGGGTAGGCACAGAACAGTTCATGTCAACTGCAAAGAGATCAACCGCTCCTGTTGCAAGCACATACTCCTGGTTAAGCCAGTTCCCTGTCAGGCCGACAAAAACATCGTCTGTGGGATATCTCTGGATCAGTTCCTGCCCGGTCTCAATAGAGCCCACAACCCTGATCCCCTTTGCACCAGCATCCCTTGCCATCTGCTGCACCTCGGGCCTGTGGGCAAGCTCGATAATTGCAGCTCCCACAAACATCTCGTGACCGTTGGGGAGGATGTTTACATAATCCTTGTCAATAATACCAACGTCCACACTGGTCTCATGCGGAGACGGGGTGCCGAACATGATATCCTGACACACCTCAAGGACAAACTGGGCACAATATGCCATGGATATGCCCATGCGCAGGGCCATCTTTGCAAGTGAGACATAGTCGGAGTCAATGTTGGTCATACACCGCGTCTCTGTATCAAGCACCTCATGAAGCGGCCCGCCCGGGAATATGCCGAGTTCCCTCCAGAGCTTTTTCCTGGATTCAGGCGCAAGGATCTCAACAAGCCTTGATTCCTCTGAAGAGTCCCTGTGAAAGTCCTCAATCAGGAAATCCGAGACCCTGTTGGCAACCTCAGAGAGACTGCCGCCACTGTCAAGACCGAGGGTCCCTGCGAACTCTCTCAGCCTGGGCTCATTCTTTATCTTAAACGGTGTCTTGCCCTCAGCCGCAGCCCTGAGCGTCTTTATGGTCTCCTTGGCGTGATAGGCGTATGCCGCTGTACCAAAGAGGTTCAGGTGCACAAGATTCCTCATGACCATCCCGTTTGCATCAATCCCGCAGACACCCCTGTCGGCAAATTTTGTTATCCTGCACGGCCCGTGTGAGCAGAGCTGACAGCTTATCCCCTTTGTACAGTACGAACACCGTGTCTTTTCCTGTGCATCAAATCTCTCCGCAACACTTGACATCCCATCCTTTTGCACCTTTTCATGAAGACTCTCGATGCTCTCATGCATACTTACCTTTTCCATAAAACACCTCCTTGATTCATCCTGACGGATTAGAAAATCCAACCCCCGTTAATAACCAAACCTCCTGTCCCGCTTGTATCCCTAAAATACATCATATCATGAAAACGAGGGCTTTTGTATAAAAAAATGAATGGATAATTTGTGTAATACTTCTGCTGTTTTTAGACAGGATTAACAGGATAATCAGGATGGTTTAAAAAAATCCGTCTACCATAAATACATGTCAACTAAATATATGTATATATGTCATTGAATCTTACAGAGACAGTGCTGAGGTGTGCTGGGTTATGTCAACTAAATATATGTATATATGTCATCCTGAACTTGATTCAGGATCTCTGATCTCTCAATAGTCACAATCCCCCGCGTCAGGGAGTCCTGTACACAGGGGGGCTCAATACATAGAGGCGCTCCCTTGCAATCCGGCCAAGCCTGGTATCAGGCGCCACCTTCACCTGAAGCCTGTACTCCCTTATTGCAGACCTGATATCACCTGTCTCCTCATAGCAGATACCCAGGAGACCATGTACCTCAGGGTCTTTTGGAGACTGAGAGGCAAAATTCCTGAGATGCGGAATGGCCTCTGCATACCTATTCAGATAAAAATAACTCTTGCCCATGCCAAAATGAGAGCCTGGATGTCCGGGGAAGAGTTTAAGGCTCTTTTTGAACTGCTTGACAGCAGCCCTGTACCTCTTCATCTGCAGATCCGCCATCCCAAGACCGTAAAATGCCGGCTGATATCCCTCATCTCTCAGGAGCGCCTCCTTAAAATATTTTTTGGCCTCGGAATACCGTGTTTCCTTGAGCCGTATCATCCCGTAGAGGTTGTAAAAAGGGGCCTGTTCCGGGTTCATGGAGATGGCTTTTTTGAGCTTTTTTTCCGCCTCCGCAAGCTTATCCTCATTGTAAAGCAGCACAGCCCTGTCATATACAAAATAGATACGGTTTATTTTGCGAAGCCCCCTGATGGCAGCCTGAAACCTCTTCTGATAGCGGCCATCGCCCTTAATGTGATAAGGAGGGAGTTGCCTTATCATCTCAAGCATCTCCTCCTTCCTGACCTCTTCCCTTGGGTGGGTGGACAGGATAGCACTGAGGAAGGTGTCGTCCTGCTGCTTCCTGCCCTGCCTCTTAAGATAATCTTCCACTGCCACCTTCAGCCTGTCATGGGCCTTTATCGCCTCATACGGGTCATATCCAAGGGCAGCCATATATTTTACACCCAGACGATCTGCCTGAAGTTCCTGCTCCCTGTTATACTTAAGCAGCAGGAGGCTGCTTCCGACCACACCAAGTCCGAGCAGCAGGTCAGAGCCCTCTTTTCCAGCCAGGGCCACACTTCCCGCAACGAGCCCCAGTTGCTGCAGGGTGCCAAGGGTAATCCTCTTTGCAGTATGCCTTGCCATCACATGCCCCACCTCATGCCCCATTACAGCCGCAAACTGCGCCTCGTTATCAAGAGCTGCAAGCAATCCCCTTGTAATCGCCACATAACCGGGAAGGGCAAAAGCATTCGGGACAGAGGTGTTCTGGACAACAAACCTGAACGGAAGACCCGGCCTCTCGGAGACCTGCCATATCCGCCTCACAATCCCTCCAAGATACCGGTTAAGCGCCTTATCGTGAAACTCGCCCCCGTACGCCCAGTTCAGCGACGGCGCAGCCTCACGCCCTATCTTCACCTCCTGGGACTCGGACACAAACATCAACTCCCGCCTGCCGGTAACCGGATTCACTGAACAGGATACAAAAAGTGAGAGGACAAGGATAAGGACCGTGATTCTACTGACCACATGAGACATTTCCGCTATACCCCTCCCTGATTTTCAAGCAATATAACAACGATACAGCCATTTTTTTAGACAGGATTAATAGGA
Source organism: Nitrospirota bacterium (assembly GCA_035873375.1). Classification (NCBI taxonomy): domain Bacteria; kingdom Pseudomonadati; phylum Nitrospirota; species Nitrospirota bacterium. Next base: position 85,694 of record JAYWMQ010000061.1, read on the forward strand.
TAATCAGGATATTTTTAAATCCCGTCTATCGAATAGGCATCGTGAAGCTTAAAAACTTCTTTTTAGCCTCTCGATTACCTCAAGATTTCTCTCGATTTTTAAAACCAGGAATCATTCTCTCTGTTTCTTATCTTGTGGTTATCTCGAGGGCATCGTGAAGCTTAAAAACTTCTTTCAGCCTCTCGATTACTTCAAGATTTCTCTCGATTAGCGCATGGCGCAAAGCGTTAAAGACAAAGCTAAGGAATCCTGTATCCTACACGCTATGCGTCCTATCTTTGAACGCTATGCCCTATGCGTCTTGTCTTCTAACGCTATGCTCTTTGCGTCCTCAACTCCCGAACCCCTGAACCCCTGAACTTTCTTATCCTGTTTTTATGATACAATATGCTATGAAAAAAGTTGTTCTTATATCAACCGTCCTGTTGCTGCTCCCTTTACTGACAGCCTGCAAGGACAAACCGCGCAATCCCGTCAAGGAATACGGCAACGCACTCATAAATTCATATGAAAAGGCCCAGGATGCGGCTGATACGGCTAACTTTGAGCTTATCAAGCGGGCCATTCAGCAATTTCACGCTGCAAACGGAGAGTATCCGGCAAGCCTTCAGGACCTGCAGAAATTCATCGGTATAGATATTAATGCAGACATGTACGAATACGACCCCCGCACAGGGACAATAACCCTCAAATAGCCCAAAATACCAGATATGTCCAGACTCTCACACATAGACAGCAAAGGCAAGGCCCGGATGGTGGACGTATCTGAAAAGCCGCCCACTGCCCGTGAGGCCGTGGCCTGCGGGGCTGTATCAATGAAGCCCGCAACCCTTTCCATCATTAAAGAAAACAAGGCCGCAAAGGGTGATGTCCTTCAGGTGGCCCGTGTAGCCGGGATAATGGCTGCAAAGAAGACTCCGGATATTATACCCCTCTGCCATCCCCTCAGCATAACGGGTGTCTCTGTAGATTTCACCCTTGATGAGAAGAAGAGCAGGGTGCTGATAGAGTCAAGGGTGAAGACCGTTGGTCAGACAGGGGTTGAGATGGAGGCCCTAACAGCCGTGTCCGCCGCTGCCCTCACTATTTATGATATGTGCAAGGCCGTTGACAGGGAGATGACCATATCCGGCATAATGCTCCTTGAAAAACGTGGCGGCAGGAGCGGGGAGTTCAGGCGGAAGAAAGACTAAAAAACAAGGGGGGCAGATGAACCTTATCATCTGCCCCCGTATACTCATAAAGCTGCAAACATCCAGCTTATTTCTCTATAATCTTAACCTTCATCTCAATCCGCTCAACAGGGTTATCCCTTGCATCCTTTGGCTGACTCACTATCTTGTCCACCACATCCATGCCAGAGACGACCTCGCCAAAAACAGTATATTTCCCGTCAAGAAAAGGGGAATCAGCCACACATATAAAGAACTGAGAACCCGCGCTGTCAGGGTTTGCAGACCTTGCCATGGAGAGAGCCCCTCTTTTATGGGTTTTGTTATTAAACTCGGCCTTAACAGAATAACCAGGGCCTCCCATGCCATGAGTTGACCTGTCCGGGCTCTTTGAGTTCGGGTCCCCACCTTGTATCATAAACCCCGGAATTACCCGGTGAAAGGTTGTACCGTCATAAAACCCCTTTTTTGCAAGTTCTATAAAATTGTTCACATGGTTTGGTGCCACATCAGGAAAGAACCTGAGCTCAATATTTCCGAATTTTGTTTCAATAACCGCCTTCGTTTCAGCCATCTTCTTAATCTCCTCTTTAGTGAATTTTCTGTGTCTCGGCTCAGCATAAGCAGTGGCAAACAACATCAACACCAGCGCCAGCACAAAACCGGTTTTAAAAAAGCTCATATGACCTCCTGTTATGAAGAAACTTGTTTAGAGTCTGTTCTGTCATTCCACCAATCCTTAAGCCGGAATCTCTCTTTTTAATGCTTTTTAATTCTATTTAGTATATCCCTGTCTTATATCGAGCGTCAAGCATTCCGGGCAGATTTTAATGTCTCACAGTCTCTGCTGCGCGTTTTCCTCATATACCCCCTATATTTAAGAACCACCCAACAATGCCCCACCGTCCCTGCAGCCGGAAGTTTTCATTTCAGTACGGCACAGAATGCTACTTATAGTCTGTAGACTCATAAACATCATTTGTTCGACAATTTATATCAATGGCAGATATCAAAAAAATATTTGGGAGTGTACTTTTCAGGTTCCTTTCAGTTAAAACAAGGGGGGCAACTTATAAAGATGCAAGTTAGCGAAAAAGGAGTTCGGACATGAAGAAGAAACACTACATATTTTTAACTTTAGATGGTTATACCTTTCAACCCGATTCAATGTCTATTGAACCTGACATTGAAAACTTACAAGTGGTAGGTTTTGCCTCTGGTGTTAATTCAAAAAAAGCTTTTCAGAATCTATTAAAGGAAAATGAATATCTTGTGAAACCCAATTTCGATGAAGTGTTTTGTTATCAATTGGACGATAATTATAGAGTTTCAAAAGAATATTTTTATATTTCAAGTGATGGGAAGAACGATGAGATATAATTTTGATTAAAGTAGGCGTTGAGGTTGGTCTTAATAGCAATGGAAGAAAAAATCGTGGTGGCACAACAATGGAGAATATTGTAGAAGTTTTTGTAAGTAGTGTTTGTGCCCAATTTAAATTCGCATTTACTTGATCAAAGCCCTCACCTTTTGCAGGTAAGGACAAAAAGTTTCGAGGCAGCTCTAAAAAAGTGTTACCCAAAAATTAATTAAAATTTGATTAAAGCCTTGACAGCTTCTATGGACACGTGCTACATTGGGTTTATCAGGTTTATCGATAACTCCACTTTTTGCTTGCTTTACATGGAAGTTAAACATTTTTTTACAGCATCTTTCAACCTGAAAATGGAATTTTCTAAAATTTGCCGTGGTTATCAAGAAACCAGTTAATAACTTGTTAGAACAACAAAAAGGAACATACGGTGCAATACAAAATATTCGTAAGTTATTCAACACACGATATCGAGCAAGTAGGGTTGCTTAGACAGCAGTTAAAAGGGACACCAATTGATGTTTTTGTTGCTGAACACTCAGTACAACCTAGCGAGAATCTAGGAGAAAAGATATCTATGGCTATAGAAGAATGTGATTTATTTGTAGTTCTTTGGAGTCAAAATGCACAGAACTCAAGTTGGGTGTCGCAAGAAATTGGCCGAGCAGGTGCTCTAAAGAAAATTGTTTTGCCTCTTGTTCTCACAGAAGGTATCGCTTTGCCTGGCTTCATTAGCAATCTAAAGTATCTTCCCGTTTATAAAGATCCTGAAGGTGCTGTAGTCAAAGCAAGAGAGATTATTGTTAGTTCTTACAATAAAAAGGCGCATGCTCTTGCACAAATTGAAAAGAAAAAGCAAAAAGATAAAGAGGCCCTAGCGTTAATGGGTATAGGTGCATTTGTATTGTGGGCGTTCAGCAAATAATTGTTCTAATCGATCGGAAGGCCCGGGGTCGCGTCTTAAATATTAAGTATTGACTTCCTGCAATACTTTCCTTCGAAAGACATAAGTGAATTATCACGCATGTAAAGACTTAAGATGAACGCTGTTCCCACTTGAGGTAATACCCTCTATTCTCACGGGGAATCTCTTTTTCCTCAAGAGCTGAGACAAAAATTGCCCTTTTGCTTTCTGAAATAGTTAACATAACTCCTGATTTGCTTGATCAGAGCCCTCACCTTTTGCAGGTGAGGACAAAAGTTACGAGGCAGCTCTAAAAAATGATTTACCCAAAATTTGCTTAAAGCCTTGACAGCTTCTATTTTCACGTGCTACATTTGGGTTATCAGGTTTCTTGATCACTCTACTTTTTGCTTGCTTAATATGGAAGTTAAGCACTTTTTATAGCATCCTTCAACCTGAATATGGAATTTACCAAATTTTGACATGGTTATCAAGAAACCGGTTAATAACTTGTTAGCTCTCATATGGAAAGTTCGAGTAACAATAAAGTGTTGTATAGCCCAAATCGTATGGTTTGGGCTTATTTCAGTGCGCTTCGCCGAATGTGCGATAGGGTTGGTGGACATGAATTCGACAATCATGGGAAGGAAGATTCGGCTCTTTGCGTGATAACAGCTGTAACGGGAGTAGAGGTGTTTATGAATGTTTACTTCCGAATATTAATTACAGAGAAACACTATGAACACGCAAAAACAAAAATAATGAACGATTTAGAAAGACAAATATCTCTGGATAAAAAGGTAAAGGAATGGCCAGAAGCTGCATTTAATAAAAGGCTAAATTTTGGGTCAGGTATAGGCCAACAGTTTATTGCCTTAAAAAATATCAGAAATGGATTGATCCATTTCTCGAGCACATATGAAACCCTTGAGGCGCCGGGATTTACTATTCAAGGCTTGGCGGATACATCAATGTACGATTCTCTAAATGAATATTCAGCATATCGTGCCCTTGAAACCGCAGAGCATTTTATTTGTGAAATATTTAAGTTAAGAGGTATAAACGATGATGAGATTTCAGGTGCACTGCACACATGGACTGGCCTGCATCCTATGTTCAAGGGGTAATAAATACATCCAGCGGACTGCCAAAATTGTCACTGACGAGGTCGTTATGCAAGGAGTAACTCTCCATGAATGAAAACATGAGACTTTGGGCCTGTTCTTTATCAGGATGTGATGGAGGAAATATTAATTCCGATATTTGGTTATGTGGCATTGAGTGGGGAGGTGGTAGTGATGGTAATTACTACGAAAAAGATTTGCCACAAGAGATAAATAAAGGAGTAGTGGGAGGACAAGGAGGGGACGTTGTTGACTACGTTGACTAACTACTTTTCCTTGTTATTATCTTACATACAGCAGAGGTGGAAACTCCTACCTGGCGAGCAACCTCCGCCAAAGGAATCCCATAAGTCTCAATCAACCTGCAAACTATCTGTGACCTTGCCTAAGACACCCTGCTCCTCCGGCTGCCAGACTCCAATTCCAGAATATTTACGCCTTCTTTTTTACATATCTCCTCAATAACTTCTTTCATTTTCTCTCTTCGTTCATCTGCCGAAAACTGCTTCTTTAACTTGTCCTCCGTCTCCTGCAGAACCTTCATTACAAAATCCCCGCTCCCTAATATCCGCTCATCGGTCAGTCTCCCCTCTCCTTGTCTTCTCAGAGATTTCACTTCCGACCACCCGCCAAGTGAGCGGATTAATCCACCCCCAACCAATTCCGGCTGATTCCCTTTTGCTATTCCCCCTTTAAGAAATACACGGTAGGCATTCCTTGACTCTCCTTCTTTATTGCCAAACCGGTTTAATACATAATCACGGTCCTGCCACTCATTCTTCACTCTACCCATCAACACACTGTGTCCACTGTAACGGTATCGGTCAAGTTCCGACAGGGTTTTTACCAGGTTTGCACGAAGGGGATTAAGGTGTATATAGCGAACCAACTCCGCAAAGTAGCTATTTTCATCACACACTATTGATTTGTACCTGTTCTGAAACAGATG
>JAYWMQ010000062.1 GCA_035873375.1 Nitrospirota bacterium
TTGTAAATTTGTGCAATGTGTAGACCCCTGCTTGCTCCTTGCTGATCTTTGATTCGGACTTCTTTGCATGAGGCCTGGATTTCTCAACCATTTTTATTTCCTCCTTTTCTTTAGTTTTGGATTTGGCTATGGCGCCGTAAATCACCGGCGGCAAAAATCAGAACGAGGAATGAGCGGTACTTTTTGCCAATCGACTTAGATTGCCTTGTTATAGGGCTTTCGCTATAGTAGTTCATTTGATAACCTTTCACACATCTGTCCAAAATAAAGATTGCAAGAAGGGAGGCTCAATCAGGTAAACTTTTAATTGAGAGAAGAAAAGACCTGAAGGAGGCATCCCTATGAATAAGTTTAATAGTATTTTCGGACAAATTCTACAAATATTTACGAAGAGGGAGCTTTATTCTTCTCCTCCCCTTAACTTAATGGGAGGCCGCAAGGGATTACTATTCCCTTACTTTAAGGGGCCAAGGGGTTATCTCATACCTCCCCAGCCAAACCCCGTCCCCTTGCCAACATGCAAAACCTCTCCGGCCCGGATTAAATCCATAAACAGCACCCACTCCCTTGACTATTGATTATTAAAGATTATTATTCCCTCAGCGAACTCTGCGTTCTCTGCGGTGAAAAAATGAATCAAGTTATCTCAGGAATTAAGGAGGGTTGCCGCCTCAGGGGCAAAGTAGGTAAGAATCATGTCTGCACCGGCTCGTTTTATCGAGGTAAGGACCTCCATCATTACCCTGTCGTGGTCTATCCAGCCAAGTTGTGCAGCGGCCTTTACAAGGGAATACTCTCCTGATACATTATAGGCAGCCACCGGGAGGTCAAAGCTCTGCTTTACATCAGAGATAATATCCAGGTAGGAAAGGGCAGGCTTTACCATCACTATATCCGCACCCTCCTCAATATCAAGTGCAACTTCCTTTAATGCCTCGCGTCTGTTTGCCGGGTCCATCTGATAGGACCTCCTGTCCCCGAACTGCGGCACTGACTCTGCAGCATCCCTGAATGGTCCGTAAAAGGCCGAGGAATACTTGGCGGCATAACTCATTATAGGGATATTGCTGAACCCCTCGCTGTCAAGCGCCTGTCTTATGGCCAAAACCCTGCCGTCCATCATATCCGATGGCGCCACCATATCAGCGCCGGCACGGGCGTGGGAGAGTGATTCTTTCTGAAGGAGTTCAAGTGTCGGGTCATTAAGAACCTTGCCATCCTTTATAATCCCGCAGTGACCATGACTTGTATACTCACACATGCATACATCTGTGATGACCAGGAGTTCAGGTACGGCATCCTTGATGGTCTTTATTGCCGCCTGGACAACGCCGTGAGGGTCAAAGGCTGAAGAGCCGGTCTCGTCTTTATGTTCCGGGATGCCAAAGAGGATTATGCCGGGGATACCGAGGGAATAGGCTTTTTTTGCAGTCTTTACCACTTCATCCACTGACTCCTGATAACAGCCCGGCATGGATGAGATGGGTTTCTTTACACCTTTGCCAAAGGTAACAAAAAGGGGATAAATGAAATCGTCAGAAGAGAGGATGGTCTCGCGGACCATCCTCCTTATTGATTCACTATTTCTGAGTCTTCGCGGTCTGTGTGCAGGAAACATCTGAATATCCCGTTAATCCGGGGTTATCCGCAGCTACTGCAGCTTGGCCCGCATGATGGCTGCTCGCCACCCTTGAGGACAAAACCCTGGACTGAGCCGTCATCAACATAGTCAATCTCCATGCCCGTCAAGGCTGCAGAGGCTTCCTTGTCAATAAAGACCTTGAGGCCGTTCTGTTCCACTACAGCATCATCTTCCTGTGGATTTTCTGCTATGTCAAGCCCATACGATGGTGAACAGCCGCCTCCCTCGTATAGAGAAAGCCTCAGACCCCAGCCGTCCTTTCCTTCCTTGGCCAGAAACTCCTTGGCCTTATCAGCCGCCTGTAATGTTACTGTAACCATAATTCTCCTCCTTCACTGTTAAATAGATATTATAAATATTAACCATTTAATATTGTAAAAAGCAAATACAGCGTCTCATGGAATCTTATGGGAAGTAGGGCTAACTTGACTTACAGAGGGCATTTTTCTTATTATTGACATGTTGCGCCTGTAGCTCAGCTGGATAGAGCGGAGGTCTCCGGAACCTCAGGTCGGGGGTTCGAATCCTCTCAGGCGCGCCAAAGCGATTGAAGATTTTTTTAGATATCTCAGACCTGCAGTCAATAACGATAATCTAAGATTACACTTTGTGGGCCGTTAGCTCAGTTGGTAGAGCAGCTGACTCTTAATCAGCGGGTCGGGGGTTCGAATCCCTCACGGCTCACCATAATAACAATCGACTGGTTTCAACAACTCTGCAGCAGATAACCTTAGCGCCCCTCGGAAAGCCCTTCCTTTATGGAATTTTGTATTTATATGGGTGTATTATATGTAAAAGGAATATCCAGATAAACCATCCCGAAGGCTTTCGGGAGAGGCACAGAGAAGTCTGGATTCCTTGCACAACACATTCTGTTGTCAACGAGCTGGCAATAACGGAGGATACGGATGAAACGAGTGCTGCTTACAGGTGCTGCCGGGCTTATAGGTAACAGGATAACCCACCTGCTGCTTGAACAGGGTCATGAAGTGACCGGCATTGACAATATGAACGATTATTATGATCCGCGGCTGAAGGAGTGGAGACTTGAAACCCTTTCGCAGTATAAAAACTTCTCTGTCTTCAGGGCAGACATCACTGACCTGGTCTTTCTGAAAGACCTGTTTACAAAACACCCTTTTGATGTAGTCATAAACATGGCGGCAAGGGCAGGAGTCAGGGCATCTGTGGAAGACCCGTGGGTCTATCTCGACACCAATATAAAGGGCACCCTCAACCTCCTCGAATGCTGCAGGGACGTTGGCATAAAAAAGGTCATCCAGGCCTCGACTTCAAGCCTGTACAGCTTTAACGAGATGCCCTTTGTGGAGACCCAGCGGAGCGATACCCCGCTTTCACCCTATGGAGCAACCAAGAAGGGGGCGGAAGTGCTCAGTTACACCTACCACTACCTCTTTGGAATCAATGTAACGATACCAAGGTATTTTACTGTTTACGGGCCTGCCGGAAGGCCGGACATGAGCATATTCAAGTTCATGAGAAATATCGACACCAACAAGCCGATTCCTGTTTTCGGAGATGGTAAACAGACAAGGGACTTTACATATATTGACGATATAGCTGAAGGGACTGTCAGGTGTATTGACCTTGAGGGTTATGAGATAATAAACTTCGGAAACGACAACTCGGTGCAGCTTATGTATGTCATAAACCTTATAGAAGATGCCCTTGGGAAAAAGGCTGAAATAAAATGGCTGGAGCGCCATCCTGCTGATGTGACGGCTACCTGGGCCGGGATTGAAAAGGCAAAGAAAATGCTCGGGTGGAGACCGGTGGTCAAGATCGAGGAAGGCATTGAAAAAACCGTAAGGTGGTACAGGGACAACAGGGATTTCATCCTGTCCCTGAAGGAGGTAGCTTGAGATATTTATACCTGATTTTCCTGCTCTCTGCATTACTCTTTCTGCCCTCCTGCAGTGGAAAGAAAGAGGTAAAGGAGGCCCTGACCGGAGATGCCGCAATTGCAGAAGAGGCAATCTCTCTTGCAGAAAGTATTAAGGAGGCATATCTGAAAAAGGATAAAGCCGCATTAAAAACCCTCTGCACACGGAATGGTTATCTCGTACTTATCGGCAGCATGAGGAATTTTGACTCTGCAGAGGTAGAGTTCACACCAAGGCGTGTTGATATTGAAAACAACAGGGTCATGCTGTACATGGAGTGGGAGGGAAAGTGGTTTTTAAACGGGAAGGAATTCCCCGAGAAGGGCCTTGCAGTATTTGAGCTTAAAGGCTCTCCGCTGAAACTCAATGATATACTAAGGGCAAATCCCTTCAGACAGCCGGAGGGGTGATTTTCAATCAATGACAGCTACTGCAGGAACTGCCGCTGCTGCACGAAGAACAGCCTGATGAACCGGCAAAGGGCTTATCCACACCGCTCATCCCAAATACAGAGACTTTCTTCCTGACATTCTCACTGCTGCACTCCGGGCACGTCACCTTCCGGGAGCCAAACACGAGCATCTCAAACTCGGCCTTACAGTCCCGGCACTCATATTCATAAATCGGCATAATCTTTTCCTTTTCCCGAGTCTTTTATACCTGAATTCCTCAGCATATATTATCATGTTTCAAACCCCGCTTACAATATTGACGATAAAAAAACCTCAAACACAGGAGTGAAGACTCTGTCATATCGCTTCCAACAACCTTTTATAACTGTCGCCGGGTCTTATAAACCGGTCTGAGTCCGTAAAATCAGGAACTTTGATTGCTTATTTCAACAATCCCTCTTCAACAACCTCTATGGCATGAAAAACCCGTGCAGACGGGACGGACTTTGATAACTGGAAGAGGCATCCGGGGCATGAGGTGACGAGTATTTCCGCCCCTGTCTTTTCAAACTCCTCAACCCGCCTCTTCAAGAGTGCGTCGGAGAGGGCCCTGAACGAGAGCGAAAACGTGCCGGCCATCCCGCAGCAACCCTTCTCCATATCCACAATATCAACACCTATTGACCTCAACAATTCCCTTGGCTCAGCATACTGCCCCAGACCGTAAAGCGCATGGCAGGGGTCGTGATAGGCTGCCCTTACATCAAGGGCCGGTTTTGCCTTGATCTTGTCGGACAGAAAAGTGACTGCATCAACGGCATCAATACCATCACCTGTCAACTCCCGGTAATGTTCTCCCAGTGTAATCACACACGTAGGGCATAATGAGACGATTGCATCTGCCTTTAATCCTTTTAATGCCTCGATATTTCTGCGGGCAAATTTCACGGCATCATCCGTCAATCCCAAAGCCCGCAGGGGCGCACCGCAGCATACCTCCCTCTTTGGTAACACCACCTCATAACCAAGTGCATTACAGACCCTGATAAAAGACTCTCCCAGATGGGGGTATACATAGTTGACACTGCAGCCGGAAAACAGAAGGACCCTGCCCCTTTTATCCCTGATATCGGCAGGACTGAAGACTGTGCCCACATCTTTCAATGTATATTCCGCCGGCTTCAATGTCCCCTCTGCAAGCCCTGTCCGGGCAAGCAGGGGACCAAGAAACGGCTGGGTCAACCTGAAAAACCTGAAACTGAGACCCGGCCTCTTCAGCACAAACCTCAGGACACGTCTCAGGGTACGCCCCCCCCTGTCCGCCTCTCTCAAAACTCCCCTTCCGTAATACATGGCTTCCAGAATATTCACACCGGCTGAACACTGCCGGCTGCACGCACCACAGAGGAGACAACTGAAAACCCTGTCGGCCATGGCCTGTGTGGGCTCCAGTTCTCCGGAGGAAAGCGCCCACAAAAGTCTTAACCGACCACGGGGACCAAGGGGTTCTGAATGCTTCAGGGAATAGGTGGGACATGTGGCCTTACAGCTTCCGCAACGGACACATTTCTTCAGCTCTTTATGATACTTTTCCTCAGGGTTCATAATCTGCATATATCCGCGGCTCTATCTGTTCAGCTTGCCGCTCTTAAACCCCTCAAGATCAAGGGAGATATATTTATAGCCAAGACCCCTCAGATATGCAACCACGTCCTTCCTCAGAAAGGGGTCAAAAAACCTCCCGACATCCTCCACGCGCACCTCTATCCTTGCCAGGTCACCATGATGCCTCACCCTGAAGCCGCTGAATCCCAGGCTTTTGAGAAAGGACTCTGCCTCCTCCACCATTATAAGCTCCTCTTCGGTTATCGGAAACCCGTAGGGGAATCTTGAAGAAAGACACGGTGAGGCCGGCCGGTTCCAGGTCCTAAGGCCAAGGGCCTTTGATATCTCCCTGATATCCTCCTTTGTAAACCGCGCCTCTATAAGGGGGCTCCTGACACCGTGCAGGTCTCTTGCCCTCAGTCCGGGCCGGTAATCCTTCAGGTCGTCAAGGTTGCTCCCCTCAACAACCCACTGATACCCCTCTTTGAGGGCAAGGGTTTTCAGTTCGCCAAAGAGTGTATCCTTGCAAAAGAAACACCTCTCCCGGTTATTCTCCCTGAACTCCCGCCTCTGCATCTCGGAGGTCTGAATAATACGGTGCGGAAGCCCTATTTCCGAGGCCATAGAGATGGCCTCATTCAGGTCAGCAGAAGGTGTGGTTGGTGACTTCCCGGTAACTGCAAGGGCCTTTATGTTGCTGTCTTTTGCGGCCTTTATGAGGAGGGTGCTGTCAACACCCCCGGAGCAGGCGACAACTGCACTGTCAAGACTTCTCAGTATGCTCAGCAGTTTTTTATATCGTTGCATCAAATTAAAAGTTTCTAAACGGACTTTCTACACAACAGTAATATTATAATTCTCCTGGTGTATACGCAGATCAACCTTGACGATTATCTCCACTTCCCGCTTCTTCTCAATCTCTTCCACCGCGTATCTATCTTCATCCGAGAGGAGCTCTGCAACATCGGGATGAGTTGTGATTATCAGTTTTGCCCCCCTCTGAATGCTCATGCGGTTTATCTTCCGGAATATCTCAAAGCATATCGTCCTTGGTGAAAGCACAAACCCCTTGCCCTCACAATACGGACAGGCATCGCAAAGGGTCCTGCCAAGGCTCTCCCGCACCCTCTTCCGGGTCATCTGTATGAGGCCGAGTTCGGAAATATTAAAGATGGTATTCCTGGCCTTGTCCTTCTTCATTGCATCCTTAAAGGCATTAAAAACCTTCTCACGGTTTACAAGGTCTTCCATATCAATGAAATCAATGATTATAATCCCGCCGAGATTTCTGAGCCTTATCTGATAGGCTATCTCCTTGACAGCCTCCAGATTCGTCTTCAGGATGGTGTCCTCGAGGTTTTCCTTGCCAACATACTTGCCGGTATTTACATCAATAACGGTCATTGCCTCTGTCTGGTCTATTACTATGTAGCCGCCTGATTTAAGCCAGACCCTGCGGCCGAGGGCCCGCGATATGTCAAGCTCAACACCCTTGGCATCAAAGAGGGGCTCGTGTCCGTCATAAAATTCGATCTTGTCGGAGAATTTCTGAAAATAGGTATTTACGAAGTCCTTCATCCGGTCGTACTCTTCCCTGGAGTCAATAATCACACGCTCCACGTCATGACTCATAAGGTCGCGTACACTCCTGAAGACAAGGTCCAGATCACTGTAAAGGAGGATCGGGGCCGAGACCTTCTCTTTTTTGTGCTGAATGTTTTCCCACAGCAGCAGCAGGAACTCAAGGTCCTTTAAGAGCTCCTCCCTTGTGGCCCCTTCAGAGGCTGTTCTGACTATAAGTCCGTAGCCTTTCGGCCTTATCTCTTCAACAATATTCTTGAGCCTTGTACGCTCCTCTTCATCCAGTATCCTTCTTGATATCCCGATGTGTTCAACCTCGGGCATGAGCACAAGATAGCGGCCGGGTATTGTTACATAGGATGTTACCCGCGCGCCCTTTGAGCCTATGGGGTCCTTTGCCACCTGCACAAGGAGCTCCTGCCCCTCCTGCACAAGCTCCTCAATAGGCACATCCTGCCTGCCTTTTTTGAACTCTATCTGAACAGTGGCTTCTTCATCCTCAAGAAAGGGGGAGTATGCATCAATGTCAGCCTTGACGTCGGCAACATAGAGGAAGGCCGCCTTGTCCAGCCCTATATCCACAAAGGCAGACTGCATGCCCGGAAGGACCTTGACTACCCTGCTCTTGTAGATATTGCCTACAAGTGAGGCATCCTGCTTTCTTTCAACATAGAGCTCAACAAGCTGTCCGGCCTCGAGAAGCCCGACCCTTACTTCATCAAAGGTAATATTTATAAGAATTTCACTTGACATCAACAATTAATTGGCCATTTACCACTGATTATCGGTCACTTGTTAATTTTCAGCAGCCAACGGCCGACGACTGCCTGAGCAGCTCCATGGGGCTCACCCATCCGTCCTTAAAGCCGTAAAGGCCTTTCCTGACAATCTCCAGCTCCTCCATGGGCACTCCAAACAGGTCATCAATAATGGCGGAGAGTTTTACTTTTCGGTCAGAAAGGTCTTTAAGCCTCAATCTGACGGTCCTGTCGTCAATTATATCAAAATTCCGGATAAAATCACTAAATTTTTCATTATTTATTCTTTCCTGCCGTAACAATCCGACCGGCTTGTCTTCAGGAAAGCGTATCTCGTATTCATATACCACTATAAAACTGCTCAGAGACGGCACCTTTCTATGGATAAATTCCATCTCCTTAATCTCAACTCCGCCGGGCAGTACATTGTTTATCCTGTAAATATATTCCCTTACATCAAAGGGGGGATAAACCTCCATATCAAGATACTCTGCCTCTCCCTCCACACCAACATTCAGTGGAGGACCAAAGGAGACCTTTGGTGAAGGGCTGAAGCCTGCTGAATACACGAGCGGCACCCCTGCCCTCCTGAGTCCCCGAAGGATTGCATTCACAAGCTCGCGATGTGAAAGATGCCTCAAAATACCCTTCTTTATATACTCCACCCTCACCTTTACGGGATTGAACCTGCTGCCCTGCTCCTGAGAAAAAGGACGGTACCTCACAGTTGACGGAGAAAGGAACTCGCCGCTACTGCACCCGACACCACAGGCATGACACTTGTCCCTGTTACAGTCAGTAGTCCATTCAGCCTCATGGGCCTTTTTGTGTTCACTGATGAGATATTCCTTTTTCACCCCGACATCAACACAATCCCACGGCAGGGCTTCGTCCGTCTGATATGTATTCCCTGAAAAAGCCAGAAGATCGACACCCGCCTTGTCCATTGCCCTCTCCCACAGGGAAAAATCAAAAAACTCGGACCATCCGTCAAGATAGGCGCCAAGTGAGTGTGCCTCGCCAAGCACTGCGGCACATCCGCTTCCGCCCCTTGAAAAGGCGGCCTCAAGAAGACTCATCCTGATGTCGTGCACCTTAAAATTAATACCCTTTTTCCTGAGCCTTCCCCTCAAAAAATTTATCTTCTCCCTGAGCCTGTCGGGAGAGTCCTGTCCGGTCCACTGAAAGGGCGTATGGGGTTTTGGCACAAAAGGAGAGATACTCACTGTAATGTTTACATGCCTGCCCGTATATTTCCTGGAAATCTTCAGTGCATGTTTGACCATTCCGGGAATCGCCTCAATATCCTCATCCTTCTCAGTGGGCAGCCCTATCATGAAGTAGAGTTTGAGATTAAGCCACCCCTCGCTAAAGAGGGTGTGAAGTGCACGCTCATAATCCTCCCCGCTGAGGTCCTTGTTAATCACGCCCCGTAGCCTCTCGGTTGCAGCCTCCGGCGCAATTGTAAACCCTGTCTTTTTAACGCTCTTTATCTCCCTGAGCACACTCCTGTCAACCGCGGCAACCCTGAGGGAGGGGAGAGAGAGCGAGACCTTTTTATCTCCAAATATCCTGTTGAATGACTTCATAAGGGGCAGCAACTGCGTATAATCACCAGCGCTCAGAGAGGTAAACGAGACCTCGTCATACCCCGTTGAGGCAATGGATTTTCCGGCAATACTCAAAACCCTTTCAGGCGACCTCTCCCTGAGAGGTCTGTATATAACTCCTGCCTGGCAGAATCTGCAACCCCTGGTACATCCCCTTGAGAGTTCTATATTTATACGGTCATGGACAATCTGGATATACGGGACAATTGGGGAGAGCGGAAACGGTGCATCATCCAGGTCCTTTATAAAGCGCCTCCTTACTGGAGACGTGCTGTAGCCCGGGACATAAAACCCGTCAACCCCGGAGAGCTCCCTCAGAAGTTCCTCCCGTTTGGCGCCGTTTGCCAACCGCTCCCTGACTATACTTAGAAGCTCCACCACCGCTTCCTCACCATCACCAATAAGAAAGGCATCCACATAAGGGGCCATTGGGGCAGGATTAACAGTGCATGGCCCGCCTGCCAGTACAATAGGGTCATTGCCGCTCCTGTCCGCGGAATGAAGCGGAATCCCGCCAAGTGAAAGCATCTCAAGGACTGTTGAGTAGGAAAGCTCATACTGGAGTGAAAAACCCACGACATGAAAATCCTTCAAAGCAGTCCCGGGCTCAAGGGATGCCAGCCTCGCACCCCTATCCCTGAGATACTCCCTCATGTCCGTCCACGGGGCAAAAACCCTCTCTGCCGAGGCATAGGGCAGTGCGTTGACAATATCATAGATTATCCTGAGCCCAAGGTGAGACATCCCTATATCGTAGATATCAGGAAATGCAAAGGCGAACCTCACCTCAGCCCCCGGTTTTCTGACAACATTTATCTCTCTGTCAATATACCTGCCTGGTTTTCTGAACTTTGATAAATTTACTCTCATTTTGATTGGTTGTGTTTCAGGGATTCGGGAATTTGCGAATTTTCAGTGCCTTTACAATATCACTTGAGGGCACTATTTGGCAAGGCAGAGCGGAAAAAGTTACAATTAAATCCTATGCATACAGATAAAGCCCCAATGAAAATCCTGACCCTTTTGAGCTTCTTTCTGCTGCTTTATGCCTGTGCACCGAAAGAGGTAATACAACCGGAACGACCCCTTCCAATCCCTGAAAATATCACACCTGAAGTGCTCGTTGAGCGTGTTGATCTCTCCAACATAAAGACTCTCAGGGCCGCCCTGCGTGTCAGGATTCAACAGGGGGACAACGCAAAAGGGACGTTCTCCGGTGTGCTCTTCTACAGCCATCCCGACCGCCTGGATGCAAGATTCTACGGCCCCCTCAGACTGACCGTAATGGAGATACTCTTCAACAGGGGACTGCTGCAGGTCTTTATCCCGTCAAGGGATATACTTTACAGTGGAACCATTGCCCTTAACAGGCTCCTGCCCGACCATGACACGCTTGAAAAATCAGTAAAGATCATGAAAGAGTCAGACAACGCCTGGCTTCTTTACATCCTTGAACAGGACGGAACAGAACGGAGAGTGAAGGCAGTATACCGTTTCAACAAGACCGACCTCTCATGGAACGGACTTGAACTCTATGCAGACGGAAAGAGGCAGGTCAGGATGGAGATTTTTAAAACCGAAAACAGACTGCCGACAGAGATGGACATCCACATAAATGACACCTCTTTTTATCTTCAACTAAAAGACATAACCCTGAACAGGGACATGGGAGACGATTACTTCCTGCCCCTGGATGCCTCTGAAAGGTATCCACTGTCACTGTTTCTCCGGAATCTTGAACTTGATTGAGAGATTAGGAGAGGTAAGCAGTTGTTGCTGTATAAAAACATTACTTTAAAGTATAATACTTGTGAGTAAACTCTCATGGACAGGAAATGAAATTATGCCCTGTTCAGCAGGAAAGGGTTTACCGAGGAACTTAAACGGGTTGCCGGAAAAGAAAAGATTCTGCTTGCAGGAGTCGACATCTCGGGGCAATCGTATACTTCAAGAATGTTGTGAGTGATTTTAAAGATGAAAGGGAGACCCTTGAAATAAGAGGTGGCCGGGCTTGTTTAGACAGGCAGAAGCGATTTATAAGTGATAAGCTGCCCTTTCATGCCGCCACCCACTTCTGAGGCAGCGTACTGTAGCAAACAACATTTGTGGTTCCCGAAAGCATTCGGGACTCTGATGCCGACGCTTATGGTTGTAGAACTCAAAATACTTCTTAAGTCCCTGGCGGGCCTCTCCTACCGAGTCATAAGCATTCAGATACACATCCTCGTACTTTAACTGTCACGTCCCAGCTAATGGAGACCGGTTCAATTCAATCCCAGGTAACGGAGACCACCAATTAATAAGGATACTTCTTCTGTATTTTTAAGTCAACATTTTTCACGTGAATTTTCCCTTTTAGGCGATAGCTCTTTCCTTTAAAGATGGAGATATCAGCACGGTCGAAGATTCTGTCATTGGTTGCATTGGAGAGGACGGGATCAGGGAACACAGCTGGGGGGTCTTGTCACTTCTGGCTGGATATCCACCCCCAAAAGCACCTTGACATTCAAGACAGCCTTAAGCTGAAATGGGGAATGATGTGCAGGTCAATATTTAATTTTTAGGATGAGATTCTCATTTGAGTTCAGGATTTTATTTTTCTTTTTTTTTCAGACAGGATGTACAGGATGTTTCAGGATAACTGATAAACCTGCGACTTTATCCCCTCTTCTATCCTGTTAATACTGCTATATAAATTTATTTGCTGTGGTAGGGCCAAGTCCGCAATAGGAAGAATAAAATGTGCATCTCAACAACACAAATGTGGCCGCAGAACTTTTATGGACATCCTGAAATCCGTATGGCATCTGGCAGATTTGGGCGAAGCGCGTAAGCAGGTGAGTTTATGGTTTTTTCAAGACATCGTCATGAGGACCTATACGGCGCAGGAGGTAGTAGTCAGAATGGATTTCAAAGGTAAATCTATAAAACATATCAATACTTGCCTCCCAGCGGTTTTTGTGACCTTACATTTTCTTGACCCTGAGGGAAGGATGACCGATGTTATTCATAAAGAGCTTGAGTTTATTTCCGAATTTTTCCTGAGTAGATTTAGGGAGACTTTTATAGTCTTCCTTGAAGGCATTGGTGCGGAGGATTTTCATTTCCTGAGGTCTGCAATGAAGTCTTCGACTGTCTCAAATGATTTGGTTTTCCCGGCAGCGATTTCTTTATCAGCTTCAGCTTCAGCCTTTTCCCAGTCAAAGTATTTAAAATATGGGGGGAAGGTCAATGCATACTTAATTAATTCAGCAACTGCATCATCTATGCTTTTCTTATGTCTGACATTCTTATATCTCTCTATCTCCTCAAGAATTTCATCAGACAGATTAATTGTTACTTCGTGTGTAGCCATTGTTTTACTCCTTTTAATACAAAGTAGCATAACTTTATTTCTTAAGTCAATTTATTTGGTGGAGTAGATAAATGGCTGAACTAAATCAACGCCAGTACCCCGGCATTTGACAGTCATATTAAAACAACCCCCGGTTTTACATTTGCCTCATCAACTCTTTATCCACTCTATCGCTTTTGAACAGAGAGAAAGGGGTTCAGTCACAGACAAAGAACAATGTCTTTTCAGATAAATCAACATAGTCAATAACGATGTCCCCTCCCGTAACACTATTTTCTACGTTAAGAAAAAAACTTAGGGCAGAACCCTGGCAACACTCTGTAGCAACGCTACCCATAATGGTTGAGTTGTTAGAAATGACCCAAAGAATGTAAGCCATCCAAAGATGACCAGGGCGGACTTTTTGTTTAGTCCAGCTTTTAATTGCAGTTGTTTTACCATGGCAGTTACCTCTCTTAGTTTGTTTGTGAACTTTAATCGGAAGTTGCCAGGTTTCTGCTCCGCAGTACGTGCTGCCCTAAATTCTCTTCTTTAGTTGTGTCGAATTTTCTCCATTGTGCTTTATATTCTTTCTCTCTTAAGGAAAAATCGTCAAGTCTACGCATTTGACATTCGAATCGTAATTTTGTAAATTTGTGCAATGTGTAGACCTGACCCCTACGCTATGACCCCTACGCTACCTATGTCCTCATTCGCTCATTTCTTTGCAAAATCGACAATAGCTTCAACCAATTTGACAAGCGAAGCTGATTTTAACCCTTTTCCCCATGCTGATTTTAAAGCACGTGCAATCGTAAGAGGATTTTTCTTTAATCCTCCGGGGTTCCCATAATAATCACTTGCTGAATCCTTATATGTCTTCCAATCTTCACCAAATTCATCTTCAATAATTTTTGTGAGATTTGTTTTCCACATATATAAATTCTTTTGGATAACTGAATCGGTTGGCCATTCATTCAAATCCGTGTAATTCAATAGATTTAGAATTGATCTATTATCCTTTTTGTGCTTTTCTACTTCAGATTTCCTTTTATCTTCGTCTTCTATTTGATCTTTATCTGTATCAGCATCGCAAATGATAAAAACTGGTATATTTAATAATTGGGCCATCGCCAAAGGTTTAATAATTGAGCTTTTACCTCCAATAGGGACAATATGGCATCCATATTTCCTAAAATCCATAATCCTTTCTGTAAGCATCAAATATGTTGAGATGTATGCAACATCTTCTATACCTTCAGTTAAAATCAAATTATTACAGAAAAACATTTCATTAATTATTGGATTAAGAGACGGATATAGTTTTGCCAACATCCCTTCTTCTTTTAGTGCCTTTTGTCCCGATGCTTCAAGTTTATCAGACAAGTCAACATATGAAAGCTGAGAGATATAGGATATGCTAGGCCTTAAAGAAGCGCGATAAAACAAAAAACAAACAGTAAGAGGTAGAAATGCCCCGAATCTATTGGTTAAAATAAGAAGCGTGGGAAGCGCAATAACCAAAGAAAGGGGCATTTCAAGTGAGCAAAATATCTAAAAA
>JAYWMQ010000063.1 GCA_035873375.1 Nitrospirota bacterium
AATTGAGCAATTTTAGTGAATCAGGCGGCTGATTGAACTAATGCGTTGAGCCATAAGCGCCCCTTCTCTGTTTTTCATACCTTACCATCAGACCCGGACGATTTGTTATCTTTATTTGCTGGATTTTACGGTTAACATTTACACCCGGATTAGGTTACTATATGTAATGATTCGACATACGTTTTCAGTTCTTGATGGTGTGGGTGAGAGGTTGGAGAAGAAGCTCTGGAGCGAGGGGGTCCTGACGTGGGATGACTTTGTGAGGGAAGACCCGGTCCCGTTTATCTCCGGACAGAAAAGCACTGTCATGAAAGAGACAATCCTGTACTTCTCCGAGGAGCTCAACCGGAGCAATCCCGAACCGTTCAAGTCCTTTCTGAGACCGCGGGAACACTGGAGACTGTTTGACACTTTCAGGTCTGATATGGTCTGTCTTGACATAGAGACAAACGGCCTGCCTCCTGATAGGGGGGGAACTGTGACTGTAGTCGGCCTCTACGATTGCCGTGAGTGGAGGTATCTGATAAAGGGAAAGAACCTGACACCTGAGAGGTTGCAGGATGAGCTTTCAGGATACAAACTCCTTGTTACTTTTTTTGGCTCTACGTTTGATATACCTTTTCTGAAAAAATGCTTCCCGGGGTTCAGGCTCAGGATGCCGCACTTTGATATCTGTTATGGTGCAAGGCGTGTTGGGCTTAAGGGCGGGCTTAAAAAACTCGAAGTTTCAGCCGGGCTTTCAAGGGCGGATGATGTAAAGGGAATGAACGGCTATGATGCCGTCCTTTTATGGCGGCGATGGATAAGGGGTGATTCCCGTGCCCTTGAGCTTCTTCTTGAGTACAACAGGGAGGATACCGTGAACCTTTTACCCCTGGCAGAGAGGATTTACAAACTGCTCAGGGCATCCACAGGCATAGAGGAGTTTCTGAATGGAAACGGCTCTTCTTGAGGGGTTTTTGACTTATCTGTCTGTGGAGAGGGGCAGGGCTGCAAATACTGTAATTTCATATGAGCGGGATTTAAAGAAGTTCAGCTTTTTTTTGCAGAACGAGGCAAAGGGATTTATTACTTTTGATAAGGGCGAAATTATCAACTTCATCAGTCTTTTAAGGAATGAAGATTATACCTCTGCCTCGATTGCAAGGATGCTCTCTGCAATAAGAAGCTTCTGCAGGTATCTGATTCTTGAAAAGCTGAGAAGCGAGGACCCTTCTGAAAACCTGCAGACACCTGCAAGGTGGGAGCGGCTTCCAAAGGCAATTTCCGTTGATGATGTGCAGAGGCTTCTTGAGGCAATAGAAGGTGGAGAACTTGCACTCAGAGACCTTGCCATGCTCGAGCTCATGTATGCATCCGGTCTCCGTGTGAGTGAGCTTGTTAATCTCAGAGTGGAGGATGTAAATCTCGAGGCCGGTTTTGTGAGGGTGATCGGCAAGGGTTCCAGGGAGAGGGTGGTGCCTGTGAGTGAGCAGACGATTGACAATATCCGCAAATACATAAAGCAGTTAAGGACGAGTCTGCTGAAGGGTAAGGAATCTCCCTATTTATTTATATCTCGGAGGGGAACGTCTCTTACCCGCCAGAGGTTCTGGCAGACAATCAAGGGATACGGAAGACGGGTGGGTATAAAGGTTTCACCCCATGTTATACGTCACTCTTTTGCAACCCATCTCCTCGAGGGTGGGGCTGATCTGCGCTCTATACAGAAGATGCTTGGACATTCGGATATTTCTACAACACAGATTTACACAAAGGTTACATCCGACAGGCTTAAAAAGGTTTATGAAAAATATCATCCCAGGGCATAAAACGATCTACAGCAAAAGGAGGGGAATATGGTGAAGTCTCTGACAGTGGATGACCTGTACAGGCGATGTGATACTAAACTCTTCAGCTTTAAGACAACAGATGAACTTCCCCCGTTTGAAGGTACGATTGGCCAGGACCGCGCTTTGAGCGCTATTGATTTCGGTCTCAGTCTTGAGAGCAAGGGGTTCAATATCTATGTGCTCGGTGAGAGCGGGACAGGAAAGACATCCACAATCAAGACCCTTTTGTCCAAGAAAGCAGAGGGAGAGCCCGTCCCACCTGACTGGTGTTATGTCTATAATTTTAAGGAGCCTGACAGCCCTCTTGCCATATCCCTTGAACCGGGCCGTGGAGTTGAATTTCAAAAGGACATGACAGAACTCATAAACTCACTCAAGGTGGAGATCCCGAGGGTTTTTGAGTCAAAGGAGTATGACAAACAGAGAGGCCGTATATTTGAAGAGTTTCAGAAGAGACAGAAAGAGCTTTTTTCGAGCCTTGAGCAAGAGGCAGAGGCTAAGGGATTCACTATAAAGAGGACCGTGGGCGGTTTTTTAATCGTTCCTGTCAAAAAGAACGGAGAGCCCCTTACCGAGGAGGAGTTCCACTCTCTTGATGAAGCGACCAGGAGGAAGATAGAAGAGATCGGCAAACTGCTTCAGGAAAAACTTGATGATGTGGTAAGGACATTGAGGGAAGGTGAAAAGCTTGTTAAGGAACTTCTCAGAAGGCTTGAAAGAGAGGCTGCCATATCTGTCCTTGGCCACCTGATCGATGATTTAAAAGAGAAGTATAAGGGTAATGAAAAGATCATGGTCTACCTCGACGCTGTGAGGGAGGATATACTTGATAACCTTGAAGGTTTTAAGTCACCTGCGGAAGAGGCAGCGCCGGCTCCGCTTCCGTTTATGAAGATGCCGAAACCGGAGCCTAATTTTATAAAATATTCAGTAAATGCAATTGTTAACAACGGTGCCCAGAAGGGTGCTCCCTGTGTATTTGAGAGCAATCCAACATATTATAACCTCTTTGGCCGTATTGAACATAAATTCCAGTATGGCGTGGCTGTGACTGATTTCTCCATGATCAAGGCCGGCTCTCTCCATAAGGCCAACGGAGGTTACCTGATAATAAATGCCCTCGACCTTTTGAGAAACCTCTTTTCCTATGATGCCATGAAAAGGGCGATAAGGAACCGTGAGCTGAAGATCGAGGATATCTGGGAGCAGTACCGTCTCATAACAACAGCAATGTTGAAACCGGAAGCTGTTCCACTTGATGTGAAGGTTGTCCTTATAGGGAATCCGTATATTTATTACATGCTCTACAATCTTGACGAGGAATACAGGGAACTCTTCAAGGTGAAGGCGGATTTTGACAACCAGATGGACCGGACAGGGGAGAACATACTTAAATACGCAACCTTTGTTGCAACCAAGTCAAAGGATGAATTGCTCCTGTCCTTTGACCCCTCGGGTGTAGCAAGGATTGTTGAATACGGTTCCAGATTGGCGGAGCACCAGGAAAAACTCTCTTCGAAATTCAGTGATATATCGGACCTGATCAGGGAGGCCCATTACTGGGCAAAAAAGGATGGGGCCGAAGTTGTTGCAGGGGTGCATGTGGAAAAGGCCCTCAATGAGAAGATTTATCGTCATAACAGGATTGAAGACAGGTTGAGGGAGTTGATGGCCGAGGGGACCCTGATTGTTGAGACTTCCGGTGAAAGAGTGGGTCAGATAAACGGCCTTGCAGTGATGAGCCTTGGAGATTACAGTTTTGGCAAACCTTCGAGGATTACGACAACAGTGTATACAGGAAAGGCAGGCGTGATTAACATTGAGAGAGAGACGAAGCTTTCAGGAAAGATACACGAAAAGGCCATTCTCATACTTTCGAATTACCTTGGCAGGATGTATGCCATCAAGAAACCCATAAGTCTCTCGGCATCGATTACATTCGAGCAGCTTTACGGGATGATAGAGGGGGACAGTGCTACCTGTGCTGAGCTCTATTCACTATTGAGCGCTATCTCAGGTGTGCCAATCAAGCAGAATATAGCCATAACAGGGTCGATGGATCAGAACGGCAATATTCAGCCTATTGGCGGTGTGAACGAAAAGATCGAGGGTTTCTTTGAACTCTGCCGTCTGAGGGGACTTGACAGGACTTATGGGGTCATCATCCCTGAAAGAAATGTCAGGAATCTGATGCTCCGAAGGGGAGTCCTCGAGGCGGTAAAGGATGGAAGTTTCCATATTTACCCGATTGAACGCGTGGAGGAGGGGATTGAGATTCTTATGGACATGCCTGCCGGTGAACTTAAGCCTGACGGGACGTATCCTGAGGCGACACTGAACTACCTTGTGCAAAAGAGGTTGACAGAGATAAGAGAGGCGCTGAAAGAGAAGAAGGAGGATAAGAATAACAACAATGGGGAGGACGGTAAGAACGGGTAATGAGGAATGTCCTGTGGCTTTTTCAGATGGGCCTTTTGTACGCCGTAACTTTTCCGCTGGTTATTCTGCCTTTAAGGTTGGCGCTCAGAGTTGGTTCCCTTATAGGGGTGATCGGGTATTTTGTATGGGGGAGCAGGAGAAGAATCGCTGTTGATAACATCAGTCATGCCATCCGGGCAGGGTTTATAGATAATAGTGTTCCTGTAACTGAGTTAGTAAAAGAGCATTTCAGAAACCTTGGGATGTCTGCTGTTGAGATAGCCAGAATTTACCACGGGTTTGGAAGCAGGATACTGGATAGAATAGAGGTTGAGGGGCTTGATAATTATCAGAGGGCGAGGGAGAAGGGAATGGGCATCCTCCTGATTACCGGTCACTGTGGTAACTGGGAACTCCTTGCACTTGCCGTTTCCTGCAAAGTATCCCCGGTCGGCGCTGTGGCGAGACCCATAAACAATCCATATTTAAATAGCCTCATCGAGCGGGTCAGAAAGAGATACGGCAACTCGGTGATATACAAAAAGGGTGCGCTCAGGGCCATAATCTCCAGGCTCAGGAAGGGTGGTGCAGTGGGAATACTCATTGACCAGAGTGTCCTGCCCGCCGAGGGTGTTGTAGTTGAGTTCCTTGGCAGGCCAGCCTGGACAATCAAGTCACCGAGCCTCATTGCAAGAAAGACCGGGGCTTCGGTAGTGCCTGTCTTTATAAGGCGGAGGGATAACGGGAGTCACGTGGTGGAGATACATCCTGAGGTGGAACTCTCTGACGCAGAAGACCTCGAAAGAGCGGTTCTTGAGGATACGAAGAGGTTTACATCTTTTGTTGAGAGATATATAGTTAAAAATCCTACGGAATGGCTCTGGATTCACCGAAGGTGGAAGAGGACTTAAAATTGGTTAATATATTGACCTGAACCTGCCCGTGCTGCTGTCAAAGAGAATGGTGTCGACAACTTTTCCCTTGTCCTTTACTTTTGCCTTTATAAACCTGCCGCTTATCTCTTCTATCTCCACATCAAGCCCTTTCTTGTTGTAATAGTCCCTTATTGCCCTCTCTGCTTTTTCAGGACTCGTCTGTATTGTACAGATGCCGTAAGTGCTGCAGAGTGAGCAGAAGTCGCCATAGGGTGTTACAGGCTGCTGCTTTTGTTGTGCAAATTGCTGTGCAGAAATTGAAGGCGCTGTCAGCATGAATAAAATTATTGCCAACCCTGCCGAATATTTCATTTTACTTAGCATTTTCCCCATTTGTTTTTTTGTTTTTTTCTGTAACCTCTGAGTTTTTTGCGGTTGAATTTTAGAGTCTTTATCTCAGTTTCAAGGATAAAACAAAAAGATGAAGAAAATATGAAAATAGTCTGCCTTAGCCGTATATATTCAGAATGTGACGGTAAACCGTGAACCGATATCCGGTGTGCTCTCTACCTCAATGCTTCCCCCTATCACCTCTGTAAGTTCTTTCACAATGGCAAGACCGAGTCCCCTGCCACCTGAGTCTTTTCCCTTGTAAAACCGTTCAAATATTTTTGAAATATCTGCGGGTGCAATACCTTTTCCTGAATCTTCAACCGTGATCTGAAATCCTGTTGTCCCGCCATCTTTTTTATACTTGTCCCAGCGTACAGTAATCCCTCCACTATGTGTGAATTTATAGGCATTTGTGAGGAGGTTTTTCAGTATAATGTGCAGTTTTTCAGGGTAGGTCTTTACCGTAACCGGAGGTCCCTCTGTCCTGATAGATAGCCCCTTTTCCTCTATCATATTGGCCATTCCACTCGTGACTGTTTCGATAAACTCCTTGAGGTCGATCTCTGTCAGTGTGCCTTTCTTGAAGAAACTCGCCTCAGCCCTTGTTATATCCTCTATCCCTTCCACAAGGGAGATGAGTCTCTGTATCTCGGAGTTTATATTGTTTATTACCGTATGCGTATCTGTGATTATTCCGTCCTCAATAGCCTCGAGATTTACCTTGATAATGGTCAGTGGTGTTCTCAATTCATGGGCCACGTTGGAGGTAAGGTGCTTCCTGAGGGCATCCTCTCTCCTCAGGGCCTCCGCCATATAATTAAATGTATCTGTAAGCCTGTCCATCTCGTCATGGCATTTCAAGGTGCTGTAAAGGCCTCCGAAGGGTCGGTGTAATTGGGGTATCTTTACAGAGAGGTCTCCTTTTGCTATCTTTTCCGCTGCTGCGTTCAGTCGTCTTACCGGTGTGGCGAGGTAGATGGTAAAGAGTATGGAAAGAAAGATTGCTCCGCTACCTGCTATCAGGAACGAGGTGATGAGAAACTCTCTTCCCCTGTTTCTGAAGATATCTTCCTTAAGGGCAATAGCCCCGAGTCTTTTAAGTGGTCTGATATAGAGTTTTCCGATCTCTCTGCCCTTGACATAGAGGGGATACCAGGCATATTCACCCTCACCTGTGGGCAACTTCAGGAGGGAAAGCATCCTCTTGAACATGTTTGGATTCAGACTGAGGAGGACATCGGTTGAGGAGAGAATTTGCTTTTCGGAGGTATCTTCAACATAGGTTTCAAAACCGAGCATTAACCCCCAGTGAAGCGCCATGCTGAGGTGTTCCATATCCCACTGATTATCGATATAACTGCCTTCAATTGAGGCCAGGACCCAGTATGTCTGGTCTTCTTTTGTTCCCCTTACGAACTCATCGAAATCTTTCAGGGTAAGCCGTTCAAAGACAACATTGGAAAGAAGGGCAAGAAATATTATAAGTATGAATGATAGAAATAATTTAGTCCTCATCAGGTAAGCCGATAAATCTGTAACCTACTCCATAAACTGTTTTAATGTAAACAGGGTTTCTTGGATCGTCTTCGATCTTGTGACGGATGTTCTTGATGTGTGCATCGACCGTTCTGTCATAACCTTCAAAATCATAACCGAGAATTGCGTTTACAAGCTGAACCCTTGTGAAGACCTGTCCGGGACGTTCGGCAAGGTTGAGAAGGAGTTTGAACTCTGTTGGTGTAAAGACTACGATGGAGCCGTTTTTTATAACCTCAAAACGCGATTCATCGATTATAAGGTTGTTATTGTTAAAGCTGATCTTCTTTTTTATACCTTTACTTCTTCGCAGCAGGGCCTTGACCCTTGCCACGAGCTCCCGTGGGCTGAAGGGCTTTACCACATAGTCATCAGCCCCGATGCCGAGCCCTTTTATCCTCTCTTCCTCTTCGCTCTTTGCAGTGAGCATGATGATCGGTATTTCGGAGTCTTCCCTGATTGCCTGACAGATGTCCTCACCAGGCATGTCCGGGAGCATCAGGTCGAGTATTATAAGGTCAACCCCGTCTTTAAGCAACTTTAAAGCACGCTGTCCCGTTTCTGCAACGGCTACCTTGAACCTTTCGTTTTCAAGATATGCCTTGACGATATCCGCTATCTTTTTTTCATCTTCTACTATTAGTATCCTGTATCCCTGCATATTACTTATAATACCATAAAAAGCATGAAGTAGTTGTGAAGGAGAGACGTTACAGAAATCCGCACTGAGGAGAAATACTTGTATATTTCAATGAGTTTCACTATAATGTATATTATGCCCTTGCAGGTATGGAGCGTGGTGTGTTCCAGCAGAGATTGACCTGCTTTGCAGGGGACTTCTATCGTCTCAACCCTCACCGAACAGGGAGTTCACCATAAATTATACTGCCGAGGGTTGAGTATTTCGAAGGGTGATTGATACCTGCCTCAATGAATGGTGTAAGGATTTCGGCATTTGTGCAGATAAACAAAAAATTCCTTCTGAGGAGGATTTATGGCTATTAAAAAGGGTACAAGCATCAGGGTGAAGCTTACCATTACGTTCCTGGCCGTTATATTATTATTGGTCACCGCAATTTTTACATACCAGTTGTACGATATATGGAAAGACCGCGTAAAGACGACAATCGAAAAAGAGAAACTCTTTGTTGCCGAGCAGTCTGCCGCAGTAAGTGATCTTATGTCAACAGATGATATGCGCGCTGTGAAGACATTTGCCGTTCAACTGAAGAAATCCTCTCCTGATCTTGCATACTATATATTCAGAGACCGCGATGGGAAAATATTTGAGCACTCCTTTAAGGGAAAAATCCCTGCCGAGTTGAAGAATGTTGGTCTGAGTCCAAAAGAGACCGTGCAGGAACTCGCTATCAAGCCCTTTGGGAAAGTAATAAATATCAGCTATCCCCTGGCATCATACGGAATAGACATATACGGGACCATGACCGCCGGGTTTTATAAGGTGAGTTTTCTGGATATCCTTAAGGAACGCTCAATGGTGATTGCCTTATTTTATTTAGCAACCCTGTTTATCGGGTTGGTAGTCTCCATGGCTATATCGTCAAGGATGGTGGAACCCTTGAATTCCCTGATGTCGGGTATCGAGGCCGTTGGCCGCGGAGAGTCCGATGTCAGACTACCCGTCAAATCATCGGATGAGTTTGGCAAGATAGCGGTTGTCTTCAATGATACCCTTGACAAGTTGCGGGAATATATACAGACAGATGAAGAAAGAAAAAAGGTTCAGGAAAATGTCATCAAATTCCTTGAAGTTGTCAGTACCGCGGCAGAGGGCGATCTTACTGTGCGTGCACCTGTTACTGCAGATGTCTTTGGCTCTATTGCCGATGCCTTTAATCTGATGGTGGATGAACTTTCATACCTCTTCAAGGATGTCAGAAACACTGCCCGCAGCGTTGGTGAAGAGAGTTTCAGACTCCTTGACATGCTGAAGAAGATGGCAGACGGGGCTGAAAACCAGATGGTTCAGCTAAAAGGGGCTACTGAAGCAGTCAACGGGACTGTTGATGCCACAATAAAAATCTCTGATGAGACCGGAGAGGCAACAGAGATTTCAGTTAAGGCCTCAGAGGCTGCGTCAAAGGGTGGAGAACTGGTCAATCAGAGTATTGAAGGTATGAAAGTTGTCAGGGCAACGGTTCAAACCATCAATAAGAAGATGAAGATGCTGTCCGAGAGGATTATAGAGATCGGAACCATTTCAGGCCTTATTGCAGAGGTTGCGTCAAGGACAAACCTTTTGGCAATGAATGCCTCGATTGAGGCAGCAAGGGCCGGCGAGTCAGGCAAGGGTTTTGTGGTTATCGCTGAAGAGATACGAAGGCTTGCAGACAAGTCGGCAGAGGCAACCAAGCAGATAACCAATATCATACGTGCAATACAGACAGAGGCAAGTGAAATAACCACATCACTTGAAGACGAGACCGAGATAGTCGAGAAACAGTCTGTCCTTGCATCTGAAACAGGTATCGCCTTTACAGATATAGAAGGTTCTGTTGATAAAACAAAGGGTATCGTCTCGGAGATATTCCAGTTATCACAGATTCAGAGGGAGATGACAGGCGATGTTGTCCTTTCAATGGAGTCTGTCAACGGCATCTCTCTTGAGCTGTTAACGCTGGTACAGGACTCAACAGAGATCTCCGGGAAGCTTTCCGGATCTTCAAAAGAACTTCTCTCATCTGTTGAAAAATTCAGGATATCAGAGGAAGGAGAGACGGTTTAGGTTCGTTCCGGGGCCGGGTTTATCTGAATTGAGGGGTTTTCAGATACCCTCTCACTGTTTCCAGCAGCGACTCTTCTTCAAAGGGCTTCACCAGATACTCTTTTGCCCCAAGTGAAGCAGCCTTCTCCTTGTGTTTCTCACTCCCTCTTGATGTCAGTATCACGACTGGGATGGTCTCGGAAAGTCCTTTCCTCTGGAGCTCTCTTAGAAATTCGTAACCATGCATGACCGGCATCTCAAGGTCTGTGATGATTAGGTCGACAGGATGTTCATCAATTACTTCAAGTGCTTCCATGCCGTTAGAAGCGGTATACACCCTGTATCCCTTTTGCTGGAGGATGATGCTTACAAATTTGCGGATACTCAGGGAATCATCCACTATCAGAATATTCTGTTTCAGTTCCACCTCTCTTAGCTCCGGCTGCAGGAATTCCGTCTCAACAGGCCGTTCAAGCAATGTCACCGGATTAAGGACAGGCATCAGTCTTCCCCTTGCTGAAATGCTCACACCAGAGTAGTATTTCAGGCCTTCAAGAAATTTCCCGAGCGGCTTGATGACCGTCTCTTCCTGTCCTGTTATCTCATCTACCAGAAGGGCTACCTGTGTGCCGGGCATAAGATTGAAGACAATTGCGGGTATCTTAGAACCCCTGCCTTCCGGATTGAGTCTCAGCAGTTTACAGAGGTCCTTTGCCTGCACATGGTCTCCTCTCAGGGGTATGGTTTCTGCTTCCGGGTTGTAGTCAACCTCAATCAGCTCCTGAATAAGGCTTGACGGAACAACAAACTCGATACCGCCAGCAGTGAATCTTACCGTGTTGACAATTATAAAGGTGAGGGGGAGTCTTATCCTGAAGATCGTTCCTTTCCCTTCGGATGTTGCAACACTTATTTTCCCGTTCATTTCTGCAATAGCCTCCCTCACCACATCCAGTCCCACTCCTCGCCCTGATGTCATATCCGTCTCTTCAAGCGTAGTAAACCCGGGGCTGAAAAGGATGCCGAGGAGCCGCCCCTTGGTAAGCCGCTCACCCTTTTGCAGCATTCCAAGCCTTACAGCCTTTCTGTATACTGCACCAAGATCAATGCCACGTCCGTCATCTTTTACATCGATTGCAACACTATTGCCCTCTCTTCTTGCAACAAGGGAGATTCTCCCTTCTTTTGGCTTGCCCTTCGAGACCCGTTCCGCGGGATACTCTATTCCGTGAGAGACTGCATTACGGATTATATGTAAAAGCGGATCAAACAGCCGTTCAAAGATTACCCTGTCGATACGGGTTTCCGTGCCACTTACAATAAATCTGACCTTCTTGTTTGAACGGTGTGCCAAGTCCCTGATTGTTCTTGTAAACCTCTGAAAGAGCCTGCCGGCTTCCACCATCCTTGAGCGGGAAACGATCTCTCTCATATCCATATTGATCCTGTCGATCATCCTGATATGATCCGAAAACCTTACAAGGAAATTGGCGGAGTCCTTGAGTGCCTCTGTTATATCGTCCATTATCTCGTGGAGCTTGTGGGTGAAGAGATTCAGCTCATCATACCTGTCAAACTCAAGTTCCCTGAAATCTTCAAGAAGGGCATCCACATATGTAATCTTGTCCGGAATGGAATAAGCGTATTTACTGCTGAAGTCATCTATTTCTTTTGTTAATCTGCTGCCGGCATACTCAATTTCGTCTTTGAGGTCCAATATCTCCCCTGTTTCGGAAAGTAGATAGTTCTTCAGGATTGTTAATTCACCTACGAGGTTCATCATCTGTTCTATATTATCAACATGAACCCTGACGTAATTCGACAGTACCTCGATTTCCTCTCTTCTCCGGGGTACCTGCCTCTTCTCAGGTACAGCCTTTTTTTCCTTAACAGAGATACTCTTTGCAGTCTCTTCCCCCGGAAGGATTTCTTTAAGGCTTTCCTCTACTTCAGCGGCGATCTCTGTTATTTCAGGATTTCCAAGTGTTATTTCCGATATAAGGAGTTTGATGGCATCAAGGGTATGGAGAAGCCAGTCAATGACCGGTCTGGTAACGGGGGTATTACCGTCCCTGATTGACTCAAGGACATCTTCGAGGTTATGTGCAACCTTGCTTGTGGTATCAAGTTTGACAAGTGCTGCAGAACCCTTAAGGGAGTGAGCGGCCCTGAAGAGTTCCTGCATTTCGGAAAGCTCTGAAGGGTTCTTTTCCAGCTCAAGGAATCCTTTCTCAAGGACAACCAGATGTTCTTCAGCCTCTGCAAGAAAGAAATCGCGTAAACCCTTTTCCGCCATTACCTCAACCTGTATGTTTCAAAGAAATCCGGGACATCTATAAGCTCACCCCTGTAATCTGCGACCAGATCCGGCATCTCATTTACAGTAATCCCCAAGAGAGTCCTCTCCACCTCAAGCACTATAAGCCACCTCTATGCAGCCTTTTCTTCATGAAGCTCCTTCAGAGTGGCAAGGTTCACAACGGGCACCGCCATTCCTCTCAGAGATGTAATCCCCTCTATGTAGGAGGGACTGAGCGGCAGGGGTACTATTTCTGAAAGCTCAGCTATCCCTTTTAGATAAGCCATGTCCACTGAAAACTCCTGCCCGCCGACGGAAAATATACAAGCCTTTAATTCGGGAGTACCATACTCCTCTTCCGGAGTGCCTGAGTTTTCTATATTTTCAACCATTTTGCAATATCTATCTCATCAGATCGGAAGAGCACACGTCTGAACTCCAGTCACG